>JALTTZ010000035.1 GCA_027047855.1 Nitrososphaeria archaeon | reverse complement strand
AACCCATACCGTCTCTCCAAGAAAACCCGCGTACGATGTAAAAGCTTGACAAACCCCTGTCCAACGTTACCAAACCCTATTAGTCCAATCCTCCATACTTTCATAAAAATATAGAATAATGTTCAAAAAAATAAATAAAAATATAACCAGTATACAAAAGGAAAGCAATTTTTACCAAATACTAGATATATATTAGCAATGTTTATGTTATTTTTATAACAAAATATATCAAAACTATACATAATTTGTACAATATCTTTAAATGTTTAATAACCCTAAATACTTTAAACCTTTTAAGGGGTTTGGTTAATATGGCTGAAACAAAGTTAATTAATATAGTTGCGATTGTCGTAGTTGCAATAATATTCTTAGGTGTCGGTTACTATCTCTACCCGCTACTGAACCCATCGACTATAGGTCCAGCACCACCTCAAGAGAAGAGTATATGGGAAGAAATAGTAAGCAGGGGGAAGATAGTTGTAGCTACTTCACCAGATTGGCCACCATTCGAATATCTAGACCCAAAGACCAATCAACTGATAGGTTATGAGATTGATTTATTCAACGCAGTAGCAAAGAAACTAGGGTTACAGGTGGAGTGGAAACAGATGAGCTTCGATTCAATAATAGCTGCCGTGAAGAACAGAGAAGTCGACCTAGGTGTAAGCGGTTTCTCAGTAACCCCAGAAAGATACCAAGAAGTATTATTCACAATGCCACATATCGTTACCCAAGTACAACTTATAATGCTTAAATCAAGGGCAGACGAACTCGGAATAACTAAACTAAACAGTTTAGACGAAATTGCTCAATATGGGCTTATAGTAGGTACAGGAAGTGGAACTACACAGGAGGATGAACTCCTAGGGCTGGTGAACAAAGGAGTTTTGTCATCTGGACAGGTGAAGAGCTATCCCGATTTCGACACGGCATTAGAGGAATTAAAGAACGGTAACATTGATGCACTATACGCCGAGACACCAATAACTACTTGGTGGATCTCTACTGAGACGGTTCCAATGGTAGTTGTATATTCCAGATCATACTGGCCAGTTGCATTCGTTGCTCACAAAGACGCTAATGAACTCGTAATCAAGATAAATTCTGCATTGGCAGAGCTATTCGCATCAGGAGAAATAGACCAAATAAGAGCCAAATGGAACGTAAGCAGTGGATTATAAATCTGAAGTGGTTATAAAAGTATGCCACTAACTATCTCCGACATCCTTTTTATATTACAAGGCATCCCCAATACATTATTTATCTCGTTTGTATCATTCCTAATCGGATTTGTAATTGGGATCCCGCTCTCCATAATTCGTGAATTTACTCCCAAATACATATCTATCCTAGCCGAAGGATATGAAAAAATCTTCCGTGGAGTCCCAGTACTAGTATTTATGCTATTCCTATACTTTGGGATAGGGGGTATAATTCACATCTTCAAAGATCCCTTACTAGCCTCATCTTTAGCACTAGGGATGAGAAGCGGCGCCTATCAATCACAGATATTTAGAGGCGCCATAAACAGTGTAGGGTACCAACAATACCTTGCAGGCAAATCTTTGGGAATGGGGAAATGGAGTATCATAAGATATGTAATAATACCTCAAGCCTTTATAGTAGCGTTACCAGGATTAGGTTCAGAGATAGCACTACTGATAAAAGACTCATCCTATAGCTTCATTCTAGGTGTACTAGATCTAACAATGTACTCTGACATACTAAGACACGCAAAGAGAATATTCTTCGAACCCTACTTACTCTCAGCACTACTTTACATAGCTATGACATTCCCCATAGCAAACTACCTAGATAAGAAGGGATCTGCATTAAAAACAAGATATGGATTAAGGTGAGAATATGTCTATGGATGATATGATAATGGCATGCACAGACATACATAAGAGATATGGAGAACTAGAAGTTTTAAAGGGGATAACTCTAAATATAGAGAAGGGGTCAACAAAAGTAATTATTGGACCAAGTGGCTCTGGGAAATCAACCCTTCTCAGAATATTGGGTCTCTTGGAAGAACCAGATAAAGGCAAAGTATATTTTGAAGGAATAGATGTTTACAGCGAAAAAGTTGATTTAAATAAGTTAAGAAGTAAGATTGGATTCGTATTTCAAGAGCCGAGCCTATTTAGACATCTCACAGCTTTAGACAATGTAGCACTAGGACTAAGAGTAGTTCTCAAGTTGAGTAAAGAGGAGGCCCGGAAGAAAGCTTTAGAGACCTTGAAAATGGTTCATCTCGAGAGATGGGCTGATCACTATCCGGCGCAACTATCTGGAGGCCAACAGCAGCGAGTCGGCATCGCCCGGGCCTTAGCAATGGACCCAGACATAATACTATTCGATGAACCTACGGCATCATTAGATATCGAATTAACTTGGGAAGTCATAGATGTTATGAAGGAACTTAGTAGGCAAGGTATAACAATGCTGGTGGTTACCCATGAGATAGGCTTCGCCAAGGAAGTAGCCGACTGGATATACTTTATGGACCATGGGAAAATAATAGAAGAGAACACACCCCAAGAACTAATTTATAACCCTAAGACCCAAAGAGCCAAGACATTCCTAAGTAGATTGCTGGAGGGGACATAAAGAATGGTCTTCGAATTCATATTTGAGTACCAGAGATTCATAATAGAAGGATTCCTTCTAACCGTAGAGATGACCGCACTCGGCCTAGCTGGTGGATTTATTATAGGGACATTAATGGCTCTAGGAGATGTCTATGGAAACAGATTAACAAAACTACTAGTTAACATATATGTAGAGTTTTTCAGGGGAAGCCCTTTAATAGTCCAACTACTACTATTCTATTTTGCCATACCTGATTTAACAGGAATAAACTGGGACTCATTCACCGCGGGGGCCGTAACCCTGATGTTAAATAGCGGTGCTTACCAAAAAGGATACTTCAAAGGAGCAATAGAGGCTGTATTCAAAGACCAACTAGTTGCGGCAAAGTCGCTAGGAATGACAAGAAAAGAAATAATAAGGTATATCGTCATACCACAAGCATATAGAATAGTAATACCTCCATGGACAAATGAACTTGTTTCGCTGGGGTTAAGCACCTCAGCACTACTAGTCATAGGAGTAAGAGAATTGACAAACATAGCAAAATCGATCTCTGCCCAGACATTTAAACCGCTTGAAGTATACCTATTTATATCTATAATTTACTTCATCTGGATAACTGTATCTGTAAAAATAACTGACTTAATTTATGAAAGGGTTAAGATACCGGGAATGGAATACAGGGGATAACAAAAAACGGAGAAATTAGAAAAATGTTTTTTAATGATAATGTAAAAGCCAATTTATAGAAAATATATTTTTTGAAAAAATTGCTTTTATAAAACCTTATAAATAACCCTGTTATACCTTTTTGAGTGGAGGTGAAGGAGAATGGATTTAGTACTTAAGGTAGCGGAAGGAGAGAGAATGGATGTAGGCGCCGTAAGGGCGAGATTAAGTACAAAAGATAGAGAGAAATTAGGTGTACAAGTTGGAGATTTAATAGAAATAATTGGAAATAAAAGAACTGTCGCTAGAGTTTGGCCCTCAAGAATCGAGGAGGAGGGTGTAATTAGAATAGATAAATATATAAGGAGGAACGCGGGAGCAAGACTAGGAGATGCAGTAAGAGTCAGAAAAGTTGAGGGGAAAAAGATATCTAAAGTGACTCTTGCCCCAACCATACCTATTAGATACGCTCCAGACTTCCCGCGATACGTCAAAGATAAATTGCTCAACATACCAATAAGTCGTGGAGACATGCTTGTCATACCAGTAGTTGGGAGAGCTTTAGAGATGGTTGCTGTACAAGTGATACCAGGTCCATACGGAATAATCACAGAGGACACGCAAGTTATAGTGAGAGCAGAGCCCTTCAAGGAGACCGAGAGAAAAATCCCGAGAGTTACTTATGAGGATATAGGAGGATTAGATAAGGAGATACAGAGAATAAGAGAGATGGTTGAACTACCTCTCAAACACCCTGAGTTATTCAGACATTTAGGCATAGAACCCCCAAAGGGAGTATTACTTTATGGCCCACCCGGAACAGGGAAAACACTACTAGCAAAGGCCGTGGCTAATGAGAGCGGAGCACACTTTATAGCAATCAACGGACCAGAGATAATGAGTAAGTTCTATGGTGAATCTGAGGCTAGATTGAGAGAAGTATTTAAAGAAGCAGAGGAAAACGCACCAAGCATAATATTCATCGATGAAATCGATGCAATAGCACCAAAGAGGGGGGAAGTAGTAGGTGAAGTCGAGAAAAGGGTGGTGGCCCAGCTTCTAAGCTTAATGGATGGCCTCGAGAGCAGAGGAAACGTAATAGTCATCGCAGCAACAAACAGACCAGACGCTGTAGACCCCGCTCTTAGGAGACCTGGGAGGTTTGACAGAGAGATATACATAGGGGTTCCAGACAGGAAAGGGCGTAAAGAGATACTCCAAATCCATACCCGAAATATGCCACTAGATGAAGATGTAGACTTAGATAAGTTGGCTGAGTTGACGCACGGATATGTAGGTGCAGATCTAGCAGCCCTAGCCAAGGAAGCTGCTATGAATGCCCTAAGGAGATTCCTACCCCAAATAGATTTGGAGAAAGAAGTCATACCTACCGATGTTTTACAGAAACTTAAAGTTAAAATGGATGATTTCTATGAGGCAATGAAGGAAGTTCAACCCTCGGCATTGAGGGAGGTCTACATAGAGATTCCTCAAGTAAAATGGGATGAGATAGGAGGACTGGATGAGGTAAAGAGAGAGATAATTGAGGCAGTCGAATGGCCACTTAAGTATCCCCATGTATTTGAGAAACTGGGAATTAGACCGCCCAGAGGCATACTATTATACGGTCCCCCAGGTACAGGCAAGACATTGCTTGCAAAAGCTGTAGCACATGAAAGCCAAGCAAACTTCATAGCAGTAAAGGGGCCCGAAGTTCTTAGCAAATGGGTCGGCGAATCAGAGAAAGCAATCAGAACTATATTCCAGAGAGCAAGACAAGTAGCACCATGTATAATATTCTTCGATGAAATAGACTCAATAGCACCTAGAAGAGGATCAACATATGGGGACAGTGGAGTAACCGATAGAATAGTAAACCAGCTACTCACCGAGATGGATGGATTACAGAGAACCAAGGATGTAGTGGTGATAGCGGCCACAAACAGACCCGATATACTCGATCCAGCACTCCTTAGACCGGGAAGATTTGACAGAATAATATATGTTCCGCCGCCAGATGAGGAGGCTAGATACGAGATATTTAAGATTCACACTAGGAATATGCCATTAGACGACGATGTAGATCTGAGAGAATTAGCTAGAAGAACAGAGTACTATACTGGAGCCGACATAGAGGCTGTTGTCATAGAGGCTGGGCTGGCAGCAGCACGAGAAGACATCAATGTACAAAAGGTCAGTATGAGACACTTTGAATATGCTCTAAATAAGGTTAAGCCAAGCCTAACGCCAGAGGCACTAGACGAATATAAGAAGATATTTGAAGCGTTCAAAAAACAAAGTATGACGGGTATACCGGCATATCGCTAAAGCATCCAACTCTCTCTATACTTTTTCTGCTCTGGACTCAGCTCATCAATCTCAATGTTCCATCCCTTCAAGGTGTATCTAGCAACCAACTCGTCAACTTCCTTAGGCACATCATATACCCTACTATCCAATTTACCCTTATTTTTTACCAAATATAGAAGACTGAAGAATTGATTAGCGAAACTATTCATCATTATATCGGGTGGATGCCCTTCACCAGCCACCAAATTTACCAAACGTCCTTCCCCAACTAAATAGACACGCCTACCATCCTCAAATCTGAACTCCTCAACATACTCCCTAACCCTCTTAACATCTACAGCTAACTCACGAAGACCAGCCACATCAATCTCTACATTAAAATGACCTGCGTTGGCCAATATGGCTCCATCCTTGATCTTCTTCAAATGCTCCTTACTAATTACATCCTTCATACCAGTACAGGTTATGAAGATATCCCCAATTTCGACGGCTTTCTCCATCCTCATAACCTCAAATCCATCCAAATGAGCTTCAATAGCTCTAACTGGATCGACCTCCGTAACAATAACCTTAGCACCTAGACCCCTTGCCCTAAGTGCAACACCTTTACCTACATGGCCATATCCAGCCACAACCACATACTTACCAGCAATTAAAACAGAAGTAGCCCTCATCAAGCCATCCAATGCCGACTGCCCAGTACCATATTTATTATCAAACAATCTTTTGGTGGGAGTATCATTAACCGCTATAACTGGATACTTTAACACACCCTTACGCTCCATAGCCTTCAACCTAATTACACCCGTAGTAGTTTCCTCAGTACCACCTATTACACTTGGAAGTACATCACTCCTTTTCGAATGAATCAATGCATGGAGATCCCCACCATCATCGATAACAACATGGGGTTGAATATCCAAAGCATTATTAAGCATCTCATTATACTCAACATCGGTCTCCCCCCTCCAAGCAAACACGTTTATACCAATGCTAGCCAAATAAGCAGCTACACTATCCTGAGTGGACAGTGGGTTAGAAGCCGTCAAGGAAACTTCGGCCCCCATAGAGTGCAGGAGCCTTATAAATACAGCCGTTTCTTTCGTTACATGAAGACATGCCGCCACCCTAACTCCAGACAACTCATCCGAATCTGAGTACTCCTTGTATAAGACTTGAAAAACAGGCATGAAACTCAATGCCCATTCAACTTGTCTCTTACCCTCATCAGCCAACGACATATCCTTCACAATGCTAGGCACGACCTTCACCCCCCAACCTCTCTAGCTATTTCATAAGCTCTATGTGAAACTCTTTTAATCAAATCACCTACATCTATACCCTTAATAACCCCCTTCTCGACAACAACCTCACCATTAACAATCACCGTATCTATATTTTCTGGCCTCACGGCATAAACCAAATGACTATAAACATTATATAAAGGTATAGTGTTAGGACGCTTATAATCCATGATCAAGATATCGGCCAGATAACCTTCCTTCAAGAGCCCCAAGTCATGATATCCCAACGCTAACGCATTATTAATTGTAGCCATTTTAAATGATTCCCTCGCAGACACTAAGGTCGGATCCCTATTAACACCCTTATGAAGTAATGCGTTTATCTTCATAGTTTCGAACATATCCAGAGTATTGTTTGAAGCGGGGCCGTCAGTCCCCAACCCCACATTAATTCCCTTATCCAACATTTTAGGGACATTAGCTACTCCCATACCCAACTTAAGATTAGCAACAGGATTATGGATAACATGAGCCCCCCGCTTAGAAACCACCTCATAATCATACTCATTCATATGTATAGAGTGAGCCGCAACCAAACGATTACTTACCACACCAAGATCATCCAAATACATGTAAATACTCCTATTAGGAACCTCAACATTAAACCGCTCCTTCACAAGGTCAGGTTCATTCCAATCCTCAACAATATGAGAAGTTATAGTAACTGGAATACCAGACTCCTCCTCCCAATTTTTCCTAGTCTCTTCAGCCACTACCCACAAGTTGGGGGATACGGTGTATGGAGCATGAGGTGATACGGAAACCCTAACTAGTTCATCTCTCCCATGCCAGTGCTTCAAAGCATCCTCAACCCGTTTAATACTTCCCTCCTCATCCCAGTAAAACATGGCCACCCCCATTACTATACGTTGACCGACTTTAATAGCCGCGGAAGCTTCATTATGCTCTCTATGATAATGATACATTGAACATACTGTAGTCACACCACTCAACAACGACTCAACCGACCCCAATAAAGCCCCTAGTTCAATATCCAAGGGCGACATCTTAGCCTCATAAGGCCAAATCCAGTTCTCGAGCCATTCCTGCAGCCTTAAATCATCAGCATACCCCCTAAGCAGGGTCATAGCTATGTGCGTATGACCATTTATCAATCCAGGTAAAATAATCTTATCTTTAGCATCTATTTTCAAGTAGCCTCTAGGAAAATGTCTTTTGACTTCATCTCTATCTCCTACATATACTATCCGATTCCCCTCAATAACCACAGCGCCATCCTTGATCATCCCCTCAGCATCAACCACATAGCCACCTTCAATCAGAATATTCATGGAACATCACCCTAGAATAAGTTTCTTAAAGACATCCCTAAACTTAATACAATCATCATCCCAAGATTGGCCAGTGAGCTCACCAACGGCTTTTTCAAGTAGATTCCCTACAGAAGCAGATGCCTTACCCATAATCTCAACGACTTCCTCCTGTGTAATTCTATCTTGCATACCTGCAGCATAATTAGTAACTATAGCCAACAAAGAATAATGAAAACCAGCCTCCCTAGCTAAAACCACTTCCGGCACATTGGTCATACCTACTATAGAAGCCCCCAACATCCTAAACATATTTATCTCAGCCGGAGTCTCAAATCTGGGACCTTCAGTACACACATAAATTGCACCCAGACGTAACGTTATACCAAGATCTCTACCAACCTTAAATAAAACCCTATTCATATTGGGACAATAAGGCTTTGAAACATCGACATGAACAACATGTTCATCATAAAACGTTATCATCCGTTTGGTAAAATCTATGAATTGATCTACTAGGACTAGGTTCCCTGGATGGAGAGATTCGTCAACCGCCCCCACAGCACTAGTCGCCACAATCTTATCGACCCCCAGTTTTGCCAAGGCATACATATTCCCTAGATAATTAACTTTGTGGGGAGGATTCTCATGCTTGGGACCATGTCTAGGAATAAAGACAACATGGGTTTCATCAATATACGTCTCTAAATATTTAATTTCACCATACGGCGTGGCTAATGTCTTATAACCAGAATCCCCAAATAATGTCTCTAATCCACTACCTCCAATTAAACCAATACTCAAACAAACCCCCTCCACAAATAAAACTAAATAAATGAAGAAGTCCCATATACACTTAAGATTATAAATAATTATATATCTAATATTAGGCTGTATTTAATACGAGGGGGAGACACAATGGATATGAAAAGTAAAGATGCATACATGAAAATGATAAATGAGGCATATAAAAAACTACCCGAATATGGCTTGAAAAAGAAAGCCGCTAGATTCAAGCCACCATTGGTACAGTTATTCTACCAAGGCAAAAACAAAACCGTATTTGTAAACTTTAAGGATGTAGCCGAATACATAAATAGAGATCCAGACGTAATAAGAAAATTCCTTGCCCATGAGCTTGCTACACCAGCGACACCTAGCGACGGCAGGCTCATACTACATACCAGAATAGACCTTCAAACACTCCAGAACACTGTCAACTTCTTCATAAAGAGATATGTTAAATGTCCAATGTGCGAAGGATACGACACAAACTTGATAAAGAAGGGGAAGGCCTTGGTAATAAAATGCAGTATATGTGGTGCCGAATCCCCCGTACCACCCATAAAGTGAGGTATTTGTATGGATAAAACGCAAAAGAAGAAAGAGTGTATATATTACATCTCAGAAAAAAATAATCCACAATATGGAATATTCATAACTATATATGATAAAGACGTCATAGATGGCAACACATTCCTAAGTAATGAACCATACGACTATGTATTGAATGAAGACGAGGTGATTGACAAACTGAAACGAGCATCATCCATAATATTCTATGGAAACAACGCAGTAAACCTGGGCATAAGATTGAAATACATCCATCCCAACGCCATAGGCGAACAGGAAGGGGTGAAAACAGCAATATTTATAAAAACGTATTGAACTAGATATATATTGGTAAAGAAAAAAGGTCGACAATCTTTACTCAACTAAACCTAGAATTCTATAAATGTAAAATACAAATCCCGAAAAATTCCCCCAAAGCGCAAAAAGAGAAATTCCTTTATAAAACATGGATATTAATTATATTTAGAGCATTGGAGAGAGAATAGGAGGTGTTTAAAGATGGGTAAAAGGAAAATATTGTCTGAAAAAGATTTGAAAGATACACCTTTGCCCAGTGAAGGGCAGATTCTCGGCGTAGCAAAAAAGATCCTAGGAGCGGGTAATGTACTAGTATTATGTGCCGATGGAAAAGAGAGGGTCTGTAGGATACCTGGAAAATTACGTAAAAGAGTGTGGATAAGGGTGGGCGACGCTGTCCTCGTCGAGCTGTGGGGATTTCAAAATGACAAAAGAGGAGATATTGTTGGTAGATACACAAGAGCCCAGAAGCAATGGCTTATCGACAATGGATATCTTCCAGAGTGGCTAGGCTGACAGGGAAATGGATGCAGAGGAGAAAGCACTAAAAAAACTGGAACAAAGATTATATAGGTACATAAAAGAGTATAAATTTAGAGAGAAAGATATAGATGAAAGAGAAACAGAGGAAGAAGTTTTTGATGAAAACACGTTAAAAACCCTATATGAATTATCTAATGAAGGAATAATTGAGGAATTATATGGGGTAGTCTCAGCCGGAAAGGAGTCACGTGTATATGCGGGAACAAACCCAGACGGGCAACCTATAGCGATAAAAATATTTCTAATCATGACAGCGGAATTTAGGAAGGGAAGGATGAAATACATTATGGGCGATCCTAGATTCGAGGGAATCGGTAAATCAATGCACAAAATCGTATATCTATGGACCCAAAAAGAATTTAGAAATCTTAAAGCGGCATATGAAGCAGGCGTATATGTCCCCGAGCCCATTGCATTCAAGAATAATGTATTGGTTATGGAGTTTATCGGGAAAGATTTTACTCCCGCACCCATATTGAAAGATTATAGAAGAGTTACTTCATTCATGCTCTACCAAATATTAAGACAAATTTATTTGCTATATAATGAAGCTGGATTAGTACATACTGATTTAAGCGAATATAATATCTTCTACTTCAGAAGAAAGCCTATAATATTTGATTTCGGCCAGGCTGTTAGTATTAAACATCCTATGGCTGAGACTTTTCTTATAAGGGATATATCAAACATAATAAACTTTTTCCGAAACAGAGGAGTCGAGCTGGATATATCTGTCGAGGAGGTGTTAGACTATATCAAAGGTGGTTGAAGTGGAGTATAAGGTTGGTATAGAACCCGATAGAGTTGGGGTGTTGATAGGAAAGAAAGGAGAGATAAAAAGAAAAATTGAAGAAGCTACAAATACGAAGATCGAAGTTAATAGTAAATCGGGAGTAGTTACTATCAAGGGAGAAAGTTTGAGTGATGTTTTGACTGCCCAAAATATTATAAAAGCCATCAACTACGGGTTTTCCCCGGATAAGGCGTTTAAACTACTCGATCCAGATTATAATCTACATGTAATTGATGTATATAACTACTTAAAAAAGAAGGATGAGAATAATTTAAGAAGAGTCTTAGGGAGAATAATTGGAGAGAAGGGTAAGACCAGGAGGATATTAGAAGAGACAACCAATACCGATATATCTATATATAGACATTATGTGGCCGCTATAGGACTATTCGACGATATACTAATACTTGACGAGGCCATTAGGAAACTAATTATGGGTCTACCACACAGAGTAGTATATGAATATCTATATAATGCCCGTAGTATGAGAAGAATGGGGTTAGGAGGATGGTAAGTGAAGTATTTAGAGAAGCGAGTCCGAGCGAGTTTTTCTACAGAAACAGGCAGTTAGCTGGATTCTCTAATCCAGCCCGTGCCCTATACACAGCCATAAGGGAACTATTCGAGAATTCCTTAGATGCATGTGAACTACATCGAATTAAACCACAGATAATGGTCTCCCTTAGGAAAGTGGAAGATATATCGAAAACAGTAGCTATATATAAATTATATGTACAGGACAATGGGTCAGGGATACCTAAGGAATACGTATTAGATGCTCTGGGCCGGGTATTCTTCAGCAGCAAATATATCCTTAGGCAAAGCAGGGGAACATTTGGTCTGGGAGGCACCATGGCCATCCTGTACGCCCAGGCGACATCCGGGAGACCAGTGAAAGTAACTACAAGCACAGGTGGAAAAACCGTTGTTAGTTACACATTCAAGATAGATATAAAGAAAAATAGGCCCAAAATCATCAGACATAAAAATTATAGAAATAAAGACAGATGGAGAGGCACTATCTTAGAGCTATATTTAGAAGGAGATTACTCGAGAGCCTCCAGATACATAATAAGCTATTTTAAAGAGACCGCCGCCATAACCCCCTATGCAGAGATAACTTTTATAGATCCAGAGGGCAACCTGTATTTCTTCAAGAGAACATATAATAAGATGCCCCAACCACCCCGAGAAACACTACCACACCCACATGGAATCGATATAGAGACACTCAAATACCTAATCAATTCCTCAGATGAAGCACTGACCCTAGTTGAATTCCTCTCCCAAAAGTTCCACCGAGTAGGTACAACCACGGCAAAAAGATTCCTAAGCTTCGCGAAAATAAAGCACAACATAAGACTAGGTGAACTAACTGACGAAGACATAGAAAAATTATATAAAGCACTACAAAACTATGACAAATTTATATCCCCCTCAGCCGACGTATTGAGCCCGATAGGAGAGGATATATTCAGAAAAGGTATCGAGAAAGAGTTCAGTCCTGAATACATAGACGTAGTCACAAGACCGCCTTCAAGCTACCAAGGCCACCCCTTCATAGTCGAAGCTGCATTAGCGTATGGCGGAGACATACCGGGCTTCGCGGGGGAAATAGTATTATTCAGATATGCAAACAAGATTCCCTTATTATATGATGAAGGAAGTGACGTATCTACCAAGGTACTTAATAACATTAATATCAGTAGCTATAAAAGACCAAGCGATAAACCAACCGCCCTATTCATACATATAGCAAGCACCAAAATCCCATTCAAAACAGTAGGAAAAGAAGCCATAGCCGATGTACCAGAGATAGAGAAAGAGATAGAGCTCGCTATAAGGTATTTACTAAGGAGATTCAGTAAATATACCAAACGAATAATTAGGAGAATTCACGCCGAAAAGAGATTAAAGATATTCGAGAAACATTTGAAACTCATGAGCGAATTCTCTGCACGCCTAGCTCACAAAGAAAAGCCGGACATAACACCACTGCTAAATAAGCTTAAGGAGAGGTACGGAATTAAAGAGAGTCAAGTTCCTCCATCTTATTCTTAAGATAGGTATCGACAATGTAAGTTAGGCCATATCTACTGAATGCCTCAAGCTCCGACTTCTTACGCAGCTTCTTAAACTTATTCAATTCCCTTTGCCACAGCTCACCTTGATACCTTGGATCCCTCAACAACTCATTTAGACGCTTCATATCCACCTCACTAAAGGGATCTGTAGGTAGTTTATACCTCTCGATATCAGTAGCCCAGACCCCGATCCACTTTGCATCCGGAGTATGCAACTCCCGTACATGGGCAGAATTAGCCGAACCATATATAATGACCCCGGCGATATGAAGTCCCCATACATCACCGTCGGTAAAAATGTAGACAGGCAGACCCAACTCTTGGTTCAACCTCCTAATCAAATACCTAGCAGCCCTGGGGGCCTGCCCAGATGTACTTATCAAAATCGCCTTATACTTCTCGTAAATCCTCTCCTCGATGAACCTATTGAATATAGCGTCCTTCTCAATAACAAAGACCCTCTCTGCACTAGTCTCAATAAACTCACTTGTTCGAAGGCTATGACCGATCATCAAACCATCTGGGTGAGTAGTAAGGTTAATCCTCTTCCCTTCATATCCCGGCACAGTATACTCGATGGTAAGATCACCAAATATCGCTGCCCTCTCAGCCGGAAATATATTAAAATCCTCCCTAGGTCTACCCAACAAAGCCTCAAGATCCATAATCAATTCATCGGACTCACGCTGTTCCTCAAAATCCACACCATAGGCCTGACTTGAGTAATAAACATCCCTAAGGGTACTAGTCTTCCTATTCTCCACCAACTCGTGCGCAAAATAAGCTATCCAAACAAATTGAGTGAACTTCTTTAAATGGAGGAAGTTAGCCGCGTTCCTAAGTTTTGTTTTATTTCCCAACACATAGCCACGCTCCTCCTCATCATAAATAATATTCCCTACACTCCTACTAGGCACCTTAACAACCGGGAAGCGCCCCCTCTCCAAATATTTGTATATAGATTTACCAAAGGCCTCAAGAGACTTTAGCGTCTCTATCCGTTTCTTAAACTGCTTCTTTCTAGACTTCCTAGACATGGCATCAACCCCTACAACATAACAATATAAAATTAACAGATAAACACTAAATTAAGTAATGAAAACCGCCGACCACATAAATTTAATTTTAAGAGAAGTAAAACCGAAAAAGTACAACGTAATTAACATAAAGTTTTTATATAACTATAGTTAGTAAATAGTAAGGTAAATGAAAAGTGGTGATAAAACGTGAGTGAAGTAGATCCCCGAAGCAAGAACCTAGTAAGACTAGTCGGATTCCTCATATTAGCCCTGGGTTTGGCCATGATATATGCAATAGCAACCAGCCCTGGCATAAGCACAATACACATAGGAATTGCTGCATTATTCGGAATCTCAATCCTAATAATAGGTCTAGTACTAATATTACCTAAATATCCTACCATATAATAAAAACAAATACTCCAAGAGACCCAGAAACCCATCCTTACCGAGTAATAATTAATTCAATTTTGATTATATCACATCCTTCTATATCGAATTAATATAACAATAAAAATAATGATAAACTACTCATCATTTAAAGACAAATTCTTAATGATACCTTAGGTTAGAATTAATCAAGCAAGTACAGTCAATAAATAGAATCCGATAAATACTCACACTACCCTTATAACCGCCAAATACCTAGCTAATATAATTAATAGAGGAATCGGTAAAAAACACAGGAAAATACCAATAAGAAGACCTAATTCAGGATTAAGCAATTTAATTCCAGTCACACCCTCGAACCACCGATAAGCCGAATAGAAAACATAAGCTACATCTGGGTAAACCTTGAGCTTCACATCTTTAATAACCAACTCTATAGGCACACCACCCACATTTAAATAAGTAATTTTAATTACTCTAGCTCCATAATCTGATATAATTAATCCATTGGATGGCAGGATGGTGTGCCCCTCATAACCCGGCCAAAAAACATAAGACGTAATTAGATTAGGGGCAACATCCACCGCATATACAGATATATTGACCTTTCCAGCCCCCCAGTGTTGAGTCACCTGACCAATAGAAGGATATATGAGCCATCCTTTATACAGAGGCTTATCAAATACATATTCAAATCTGACATAACCATTAGGCTGAAATAAAACAAGAATAGAATTACCCATATCATGATAATCGGTATAATCTGGTGGATAAGCAGTTATAGGGGATACTATAAATGAAGCGGACCCCAAATAGTAATACACAGCCAAAACTAAAAGAAGATAAGTTACTATAGAAACTGGTATAAGCCATCGTAACCTAACCCAAATAATACTGCGCATCAAAGGGTCCCTCGGAAAGACCCTCATAAACACCTACAACATCTTAAAAAATATTATCATTTTAATATATTATGTTATTTATTTCTTAAGAAGTTCAGTATTTCATTTAAACTTAACTCCCTCTCCACATCTACATACTTAACTTGCACCAACTCATCACCCTCATAAAACTCAAGCCTAACCTTATCACTAGGAATATCAACACCCTGCTTCTCTAAGAAAATATCTACACATGCCTTGTCAGTATATAAAGCCACCATCTCCTTATCCCTAGAAACCCAAAGCTTAAACTTCATAACAACCCCCAAATAAAAAATTTACAGTTTAAAAATAAGATCACTCCCTTAATTGTAGAGATACGTAGACAAGAAGACTATAGTATTGAAGAATACGAACAAGATATGAGACTACTAAGAAAAGGATATAGTCTAACCTAAGCATGTAAATTAGTTGGATGGCCAATAACAAAGAAAACCATTTTATATTACTGAAAAAAGGGATTATCTAGACCACAGAGCAATGTTGGAAAACAATATATCGAGCACAACATGGATACAGTAGCACATTTCCTACGAGAACTATACGGCAGTCACGAAAATAACTACAAATGTAGTCGGATATTTCTAACAACTAATAATGAAAAACTACTGAAATATGTATAATATCTACATTAACATTTCAACAGAGCTTCAACTGGATCTTATCTAAGTAATAGGGCCGGGACAACAATGGAAATAAATGGGGAAAGATATGTGAGAATTATCGATATTCACCGAACAGCTATCTACAGAAAACGACATATAAAGAAAATCCTAGATGAAACTGGGTTCAGCATAATGGAAAAACGGTTAGGCCTAACACGGAGAAAAATTTCAGATCTTACCCAATTTATGTCAGAAATATATAATAAATATATATGTACGCCGCCGCCCGGACTCGAACCGGGGACCCCCGGGTTAACAGCCCGGTGCTCTACCAGCTGAGCTACGGCGGCTCTTGGTTGTGTGGTCTTATATTGGTATTTATTGGTTTTGGTTGTTTATATAGTTTTTTGTTTGGTTTTGTTTTTGTGGGGGGATGATTGGGCTCGATAGAGCTGAGTCTTGCTTGTGATGTGTGTGCTGACGCTGACCCCCTCGCTTTGTTAGTCGCTAGGGTTGGTTGCTATGAGCTGGGATTTTAAGGTATTCTCTAGGGATCTAGATTTTTTGGGCCGGGTGTTTAACGGCAGGCTGGATAGGCTTGCTTTGGGATATGACTTTAGTCCTTTAATAAAAAGTTTGGATGAAGAAGAGGCTATTAAATTTGGTAATGAATTTTTTGGGGAGGGAGAGTATTCTGTATTGGGTATAGATGGATCGATGGAACATAGGGAGAGACTCGAGGTTCTTATCCTTTATGTGGCCGTAGCGGGCTATAAAGCCTGCATGAATGTATCCGGGGATGAAATAGATATAGACTTGGCAAATATTGAGAGGGATGAGAGATTCACTGCATCGGCGATAATACCTCTATGGTTAGACGATATAAATGAGTTGGTTAGCAGCAGTGAAGTAGGCATATTGAGGAGTCTAGAGACCATCATTGGAAATATACCCTTCTCGATAATGACTTTTGGAGAATATCTCATGGGTTATCATGCATCCAAAAATGACGAGAAAGTGAAGGTTATACTGTTTGATAGGCCCTTCGCCTCAAGCATAGGGCCATATAGCCGGGACCTAAGAAGATTAATATTTGAGGAAGATGGAGGAGCAATAACGAAGCTACAACGCTTCAATATAACAAAAGGAGACCTATACTTGGGCCTATACTACGGTATAGAGAAATATAATATTCCTAGAGAGAGACCATACACACTATATAGGATTATCCAAGAGATCCTAAGAAATGGAGGAGAAGCATATATTTCCGAACTGGTCAAAAACGCCAAAACCAAAAGAGAGAAAATAATAAAAAGACTAAGAAAACTAGACGAAAAACTAGACAAGACCCTAATCGAGGACATAACACCCAACAAAATAATACTTAAATCTGAGAGACTAAACTACTGGAAGAAACTTAGAGAATTAATTGAGTATACTGGAGAAAGAATATTCGGCCGGAAAGACGGGGAACATCCCTTGTATATGGGTGAAGGAATTTGGCTAGGCTCGAGGGAACTAAACAGCATAATCCTCTTTACCATCTACGACACAATAAACTACATGTACAAGCATAAGAAACTATTCATAGGAATCGGCAAAGACACATATGTAACAGACTTATCGAGGGCACTCATACCCATAACTAACCACTTAGGCATAACAAAGCTCGAGGAAGTACCTATAAAAAGTGATAAACCCCTTCTAACTACATTATCAACGATAAAGAAAGATGTATTCAAGACTCCATGGAGACTAATAACCTACGATGGAGTAATAGCCACTCTCTCAAAATGCCAGGGATGCAAGGCACCAGTTAGACCTGCCAGACGTAGATTAACCCTCACCAAAAGAATTGCGCGTAGCTATTTCCAATTAAGAACCCTAAAAGGAATAAACAATATAGATGTCAAGTCACCAGTATTCTTCTACGACAGATTCCTAACCGACATAGATCAAGACCATACAATAAATATTCCAGTTGAAATGAATGGAAAAACCATAGACTTGGAGATCTACATAGAACAAGGTCTAAACAAGATCGATAACCTAATACTATACCTACTGAGCAAGATGGATAGCACAGAGATAGCCGAGGCAACCGGCCACAACTATCTCCTCTTCATTGCCGACAAAGACGTAAAAACATATATCAAGCTGGTAAGAGATTCTGTGGTGAATGCCGTCGACTCAAAAATATCACAAATAATTAGAGACAAAAACATATATGTAGTTACAAGGAGATTCAGAGAATATAGATATCTAGTGGAAAAGAGGAGGAGGTCAAGATAATGCAATATTTCCACGACCTAGACAAAGAATTTGATGGAAAACTTAGACATTATAGAGTGGAAAAAACTAAAGCCACACTAAGAGGGCAGGAAGTAACATTTACAGAGGGAATAGCATATATAGATGCTCTATTCAACCTAAAAATATTCGACCACCTACACCAACCGAATATAATTGGAATTGAACGTACAACAGCCGAAGGAGAAGACATATACATACTATTCGAAGTATTAAACGCGAGGCCTATGCACTATGAAATGCCGAGCCTGACACCCGAGGTACCACCCGTGCTAAAATGGGAATACCTAGAGAACATCAGAGAGAGCTGGCATAAAGGCGGAGAAAACTGGATGGAGATAGTTGCAGTACACACAGGGTACATAATGAAAATAAAGAACGGAAAGTTGATATTCGAGAAGAGCAACTTAAGCCCCCTAGTAGGCTCCAAAGCACACATAATGTCCAGCAAGGTAATAGAGGAGATGGTATGCATAAAGGACAATAATTATAGCACAGTAATCGGGGAGCTTATCGGATACCAAATACCACTAACCATAGACATATACAGCCTATTCAAATATCATACAGGCATATTCGGATTCACAGGATCAGGAAAAAGCAACTTAATAAGCTTCCTAATAAGAAAAATACTAGAGAAAGTCCCTGAACTAAAAGTAGTCATACTAGACATATCTGGAGAGTACACGGTTCATCTAATAGACATACTAGCCAACAAAGGCGGAAAGATATACACTCCAGAAGCGATATCCAAGCAGCGATTCGCAGAGACACAAGTAATACCAGAAACACTAGAAGAATATACTGATATTATAAGAAAAGTCATACAAGATAAAATTAGCCTAAAACATATGAACATTGAGAGAGGAGGGTTGACATTAAGAAGATTAGTAGAATTCCTCAGGGGAGAAGCTGAGAGATATCCATACATACAAATAATAATAGAAAAAATAATGGCAGCATTAAAGGACCAAGACCTAGACCAAGACCTTCTAGAATTTATAAAGAAAGAGGAAAACATGGAGACAAGAAACAAACTGATTGACTTAATGACCCAGATCCAAAGAAGCGTATCCAGCAAATCAAGCCTATACAAAACCATTGAAGCCATAATCTACGAAGCCGAACACACAGAAGAAAAGGAAGAGATACGTGAGGAAAATATAACAACAATAACCAGGAAAATCGTGACGGATCCACATGTAGCCCCCCTAACTATACTATATGTCCCAGAACCCATCCAAGCAAGAAAAACAATAACCCTCTTAATAGAAGAGGCCTTCAACATAAAGAAACGTGAGCAAATGGGTAACAAAATACTATTCATAATAGATGAGGCACAAGAATTCATACCCGATAGACAACGCTCCGACGACTGGACCCTCTACTCAAACCTCTCCGTAGAAAAGCTACTTCGACAGGGCAGAAAATACTTTATGGGTGGATGGATAGCCACCCAAAGAATAGCGCACCTAAACACAAATGTACTCCAGCAGCTACACAGCTACTTTATAAGCACCCTACCCAGGTCATATGACAGAAATGTAGTTGCCGACGCATTCTCCATAAGCAGAAGCGTCGTAGACAAAGTAACAGAACTAGATACAGGAGAATGGCTATTCGTCAGCTACAAAGCAACAAGATTAAAGAACATACCCATAGAAATAGCGACGCCCAACAACGAAAACTACATCCAAGAGTACTTAGAGAAAGCTACCTAGACCTAGCCCTAACGACAGCCCTATGACAAGTATGCTCAACAACATGCATCCTATAAACCACAAAGTCTGTCGTAGGATATAAACGAATTCTCCTCAGAACTAAACCAGAAACTAGTAGGACACCAATAGAGATGATTAATGTAACATAGTAACTATACATCGAGACAACCCATCCAGACATAATAGCGCCCAACCCGCCTCCCAAACCACTAGCTAAATAAAGCCTAGATAACTCCCTATTCCTATACATGAGAATATATGAACCAAGGGAAATTGATATATAACCCCAAGAGAAACCCATCAATATAAACACAATAGGTGAGACCAACAGAATATAAGTCCCACTAAGCAAAAGCACTGCAAGAAGCAGCCCATAAGTAAATATACGGTAATAGACTCCCTTGAAGAGAGTGTCCACCCCCCTGAAAGTATTACCAACATAACTATATGTTAATAATGAAGCGAGGGAAGCCAATAAAGATAAGCCGTATATCTCCCAATTAAACGCACCTAAACCAGATAGATATGGTATTAACTGCGTATAAGCAATAGACAAACCAAAGTTAACCATAAAAACCTCCATTAGCAGATACCTATGCCTATTACGACGGATCCTAGAAACATTCACAGTAACACTTCCTGAAGAAGCATTAAAAGACTTCTTCATGAAGAGAAACACCAAAAGCAGTAAAGAAACCACTAAATAGTTCCATTCATAACCCAGGACAAAGGAGATAAACAGTCCCAGACCTATACCGAGAAGCCAATAAAACCCCCCTATACTCTCCAACCTAGACAAGGCATTCCACTTATCCCTAAAACCAGCCCCACCTATATCAACGTACATAATATAAATAAACATATTCAAAGTATAGAGAAGAGCCAACCCACTCAACAACACAAGTGTCAGGTCACCACGAACCTGCGAATATAACGAGAGAAAACCAGTAATAACAAAGACTTTAATAAGGACGTCCCGCCACCTCAAAGACAAACCACCAAAATAGGGCGATAAATATCCCGCAGCGAGGGCAGCAAATATATTTATAAAGAAAAGGACGGAAACACCGTAACCATAACCCCCTAAATCAACAACCCTAACAATCATAGTAATAGAAAGGATACTTAATGCCATCTTAATCGGCGCTATAGAGAAGTAACTATCCTTACTCCTCAAAGCATACCTAAATGGTAACGCCAAATACCTCACATTCAAGCCGAAATTCCACCAATCCAAACGGATTTCTAAAGTAGAAGCAACACTACTATATAAAGATTTAGGAGCAGATACACAACAAAACGATACATTATTCACAAGGGAAAACAAAAGAAAAACCAATCAGTATAATTAAACTTTATAAAGACATACCTAATCAATATTTCTCTATAGACAATACAAGCTCCGGTGGTGTAGCCCGGTCAAGCATACCCCCTGTGGGGGCTGAGACCGGCCTCTCGAGCCGGTGATCCCGGGTTCAAATCCCGGCCGGAGCATTTCCAATCTTTTTATTGTTTTAGGCAAAATTTTTTCCTCTTTTTTAGATAAATAAAGTGTTTCCAATGGCTCCCTCTTAGAGATGTCGGTATTTCGAGTGCAAGTTATTCAAGCTTCAAGTCCTAACTGAAACCATCGCAACTTTTCAAAGACACTAGACTGGATAGTTCTTAGTATTATTGCCCAACCAATCCTGCAACAAATTCAACCAATTCATCTATGTCTCTGAAGATTTTGGTTGAGTAGTTTAGGAAGAAGGGACTTATATTCTTTTGGGTGAAGAGGGCATATACATTTTTCATATGTGTATGTGCATATATCATCTCGCTCAGTACACCTGCAGATAGCTCTTTTATTGGGTAATAGACTATTATCATGTCGCTTTGGTCAATAAATTTATAATCTCTATGGACTGTATGGTCTATAATGTATTTTTCGGCATCCAAGACCTCTTTCCTCGACACATAAACTCCATACTCTTCAATATATACATTGTTCTCCTCCGTATCCTTCACCTTCTCAAGTATAATCATATCCTCTATCATGGCTGGGTCAAAGATGATTATGCCCTTTTTCTTTAACTTGGATACGAGCTCTCGCCTTGTCTCCTCAAACTCAACATTCCCCTTGGTCATAGTCATAGGATAACTTATGTATGCCTTTAACATTCTTGGGCGCTCCCCACCGGCCAAGGGCTTCTCAACCATATTAATCACATTATACATAATGGATGGGGATGCGCTTGAGGGAATCATATAGTGAGGCGAACCTAGAATATCAGCTACAATCTCCGTAGTAAACATCTCTTCATCCTGCCATATAAGTATCTCTTTGATACTGAGCTTATCCTTCCAATGTGCAAGATCGGGTGTATCTTCTATTCTCCTCAAAATATTACCTACTGAGTCGACTAGACTACAATATAGATCCGGCTTGAGCTTATTTAGATAGTAATAATCAAAGGCTGGCATCAGAACCTTATTCCATCTAAAGCTCATATGCAAACTTATCATTAGATCTTTATCGAACCCCCTGTACCCCTCCACATTACTAGTTATCTCTTCGAAGACAGTTGCACGCAGAAAACGAAGTGTAGTGGTGTCCAGGTCAAGAATCTTATCCCCCGGAATCTTTATCCTAAGGCTCGAGGCCTTTTCAAACATCCTCGGACCAATATCTATTACATCGGCTGGCACATTATTTAGTCTAGAATATTCAGCAACCTCCTTTAAGTAATGCGTCCGCCCAACACCAGTTATACCCGTCCCTACTATAATCAATCGGCCTCACCCACAAACTCCTCTATCTTAATATACTTCTCCCAGTCAACCTTAAGAAATATAATTGCTAATACAATACCCAATACTATAGCGATTATATTAACTATAATGGATTCACCGCCGAGAAAAGACTCTACAAATGTCGCGGAGTAATATCCAGCCAAGTATGCAAACCATGACAACAATGCCTTACCAAGAAAACAACTCAAGAAAACCTTTACAAGATTATACCTCATAACACCAAGTAATGGATAGATCAGATCGTCCGGCAAAGGGGTTGCAGCAAATATAAATATAACTATGGGGCCATACTTGTCAATTAATAACTTCATTTTTTCAGCCTTCGCACGGTATTCCTTAGGCAGAATAAATCGGCCCAGACTCGAGAGAAAATATAAGGTTAACTCACCTAAAGTAGCTCCAACCCCCGAAACAACCCCCACCAATAAGGGGTTAAATAGTTTGGAAGTGCCAAGACCATATAAAACAAGTAGATATGGAACTGGAAATATTATAGTTCCATTACTAAATAGACTTACAAGGAAAATTCCGATATAACCATATTGATTTATGAGCTCCATGAATAGGTTCTGTACCATACTACTCCTCTTCTTCAAGCCTCTTAATCATATCACTCAGCTCAGACATCAACTCAGACAACGTAAGCTCCTCACGACTCCTACGCTTAATCTCCTTCTTCTCCTCCTCCACCTCAGCCTTCTTAACCCTCTCAACGAGCCTTACTCGCTCCTTTAACCGATTTATCTTCTCCTCTAACTCTCGCTTCCTTTTTTCATAATCCATAACCAGCTTATTATACTCATTCTCCAGCTGCTCAAGCTCAGCATAAACAGAAATCTCCTTTAGCTCACGCTCAACCTCATCCAACCTAACCCTAAATTTAGCTATTAACAGATCCTTCTCCTCAGGCTTAATTTTACCCTCCTCAAACTCTTTATAAATTCGAGCTATCGCTTCCTGAAGAGTATCCCTCATAAACTCAAGTTCACGCTTCCTAGTTGTATAATTAGTACCAGGCTGATAAACAATCTCGCTCTTTCCAACATCCATATTCAATCTTTTCTTGATGTCCCTATCGAATCGGTATATAGAAATCAGTATGAGAGAGACCGAGGCTAAACTGGAGCCAGCGAGTAAAGCAATCTCTTCATACATTTCCAAGAACCTAACATAATTATTAAGAAGTACATAATATAAAAACTTCGTAAAAAATAACTAATTAATCGGGTTTCATACTTCCAAAAATCTTTCTGTAAACCTCTCCACACCGCAAACACTTTACATAGATATGCTTCACAGGCAGATTCCTAATCCTAAATATGGCTGTTGAACCCGGTCTTAAAATTCTTTTGCAACCTTTACATATAAACAATTTATATTGCCTTGGAATCCTAACCCTATACTTCATGGAAAACTCTCTAGCCAACTCTACATACCTATCAGCATATTCTATTGGAGTGCCAGGATCCATAGCCAGCCTCAACAACCTAATAATCTCTGATCTAACCACTTTCTTAGAGACTCTCGGAGTTTTAGTCAATCCCCACACCCACAACAGACAGACCAATGATATATGCAACCCCAAATAAATATTAATTTATAACTATGAGAAAAATTAGGCTCGTAATAGTAGAAACCTCAATAGAAAAAGTGCCAAAGGAATTACACAAGCACCCAGCCATAGAGAAAGACGCAAAAAGACGAAAAAGGAGCCCCAACAAAATCCTTTTATACCTACCAGTACACTACACAGCACTAGCATCAAAAGGGATACCCTTCGAGAAACGAGGGAGACCAGACATACTCCACAGACTCCTACTAACTATCCTAGACCACCCACTAAACAAAATGAACCTGCTTGAACTATATTTCCACACGATAAATGATGAAATATTTTGGGTAAACCCAGAAACACGCCCACCCATCCATTTCTATGGCTTCGAGGGACTAATGATTCAACTACTTGAGAAAGGAAGAGTCCCCCCAGCCGGAGAGACCATACTGATGGAGAAAATAGATAAAACTATAGAAGAAGTACTAAAAGAAGATGATAGAAAAGTATACGCATTAGAGAAAAGAGGTAAAGACCTATCTAAAATAGAAATAAAAAACATTTATGGAAACACGGTAATTATAGGGGGATTCCAAAAAGGCGATTACCGAGAAGACATCAAAGCCCTCATAGACTACAGAATAAGCTTGACCCAACATACCTTAAAAGCCACAACCGCAGCATGCATGGCTTTAACCATCCTTTATCAACACGCACTCCCATAACAATAATTAAATAAAACAGTAATGATACACAGGTGTGAATAATGGTCGCCCCATTAATTAAGGAAAAATCAGGTATAGAAATAAAGCCCGCCCTTTATAACCTCAGACTATACTCAGAAGTAATGATGCTTATAGAAGATCTCAGAACAGGATGGAAAGAAGGAATCTTAAGACACCTATCCACAATCAAAGAAATAATAAAGATCATTTCTAAAAGCGAGTATGAAAATGCACTTCTGGAAAAATACTTCCCTGTAGGTATATTAACTTCTGAAGAAAATCTAGACATAAACAGACTTATACTATATTTAAGGGAACTCTCATCATCGATAGAAAAAGGCTTGATAGAACTAGGTGAATACGGAGGGAGAACCCCAACAAACAAAAAAGTACTTTATACCTACTACGAAATTGGGTTTATATATCCATTGGAGGAACTAACAAAAGGATATGTCTACGTACCAGGTGAAAATAGATGCATAATAAGCGTACCCCATTGCCACCCACCATTCCACGACATAGGCACACTAATAATTGGGAAAGAGATAGCAAAATCAACAAATTCACACTTAATCTACAGCAAACTCTCAAGAATTTACACAGACTATAACAGAAGATACTCTAGACTAACTCCCTATAGAAGAATAATAAGCAAACTGATAAGAGAACAGAACATCCAATTAATAATAGATGTCCACGGAGCAAAGAAAGATGAAATAGATATAGAAATTGGATATGCCTTTGGTGCCACGGCATCCCAAAGAACAGTAAATCTACTAACCAAGATTCTAGAAAACTATGGACTAACATATAAATACCAAGATGTTAAGTTTACAGGAGGAGACATCATCAGATACCACTCCATAGTAGGAAGAAATGAAGCAATCCAACTGGAAATCAGCAGCCACACCAGAAAAGAGAAAAAGGACGAGGTAGTGCAAGCAATATCTAAATTCATACAAACATACTCACGAATGGTGACTAAACAATGAAATACAAATTTAGAGTAGGTGTAGAGGAGGAGGGCTTCACACTAAATAGACTCGGGTTCATAGCTCCTTATTCATATATCGTAGCTGAAGATCTCCTTAACCGAATACAAAAAAATAGAAGAACACTACTAAAAGTGAGGCAGATATTACTGGGAATCCAGTGGGAACCAGATCCATCACAAATAGAATACGTCACTCATCCACTCGAGCTAGAAAACCTATATAAGGCAATAAAATACAGCAGAGCACTTCTGGGAGAATGCGCCTACAACCACGATCTCGTAATGGCTTTCATAAGCATGCACCCCATACAATCTATGCCTCTACCGATAAATGGAACCCACATAAACATATCATATTCAGGCATAAGCGAAGCAAGAAGACTGGGACAATTAAATTACGTAGCAAACTACCTCAGGAACCACATACCAGAGATAATAGCAGCAACATCAAACACACCTATATATAGAGGGATGTACAACGGATACGTAAGCAATCGACTAAGACTAAGCAAAGTACTCAAAAAATCTGAGTATAGCAAACTAGTCATAAAACCATTTAGAATAATCCCGCCAACCATGCGTGAAAGATTCAGATACGGTATATTATTTGAGAAAATAAGGAGATACATAAGGAGGATCGAGGTTAATAAAGATGGAGACAGGCTACTAGACTTGACCGTAAGAGGTCCCTATACAAACATCATAGAGGACATATTTAAATCACCCGAGACGACCAGAATAGAAGTTAGACTCATAGATAATCAGCTAAACATCGACTATCTCAACGATATAATAGCGATGCTGGTAGGTCTAATATATGAAGGTCTAGAGAACTACGAAAAAGGAAGAGACTTGAAGAAAAGAGAGAACCTAAACATCCTCCGGGATAAAGCATTAAAACATGGTGTAGATGCTGTAGCCGAAGATGGAGAAACACTAGGAGAGAAGATAAAAGAGATAATGGAGAGAATTGAGCCACATATATCGATTCTAGGACTAAAGATAAGAAGCAGATTAAGGGATGGAATACCAGAAGTCAAGATTAATCAACCAAGAGTAATCGACACAAACCCCGATATAACGGAACTCAGAATCAAGGGATACCACTGGATGGAAATAAAAACAACAGGAAGAAGAAGACTCATCAAACTAGATGGAGAAGAGAGAATAGTGCCAAAGGGAGAATATAAAGGCATGATCGTGCCCGAATACCGTATAGACTTCAGAGAGAACAAGGGACTACTCAGAAAAATATCAAAGATTCATATTAAACATTACCTATATACTGGAGATGGATATCTAGAGATCAAGAGCGGAGACAAAATATTAAAACACCTAAAACCACTTGAACGCCTCCTAGAAGTAAGCGAGAAAACTATATTAAAGCAATACACCCCGAAAAATCAATAACAGAAAGATAAACAATTAAAAATATCCCCCTATATATAATTAAAACATTGGGATAAGCGGCCGTAGTCTAGCCTGGTAGGATGCCGGCCTTCCAAGCCGGTGATCCCGGGTTCAAATCCCGGCGGCCGCACCACCAAACACATTTCCCTAAAAATTTATTAAAAAGAAAATATCTAAGGCTAATGACTAATATATGTAGAAAACCTAAAAATTATAATCACTATAATCACATAATTATTCAACACAAAGGAGATAAACAGAGATGAGATGCATAATAGTTTCGAAAGAGACAGATAAAAAAATCAAGGAGATTAATGAATTAATGCAGAACCTTACACAAGCGGGCTACCAAACATTTATAATTCCTTGGGAAAATAGAAGAATCGGAAAAGCAAAGGAATTGATACAACAAAACAGCGATGTCTTGCTCATAATTAAGGAGGTTGATGACAATACATATGGAGAATACCTCTACTCATGTGCACAAATTATCAGAGAAAAAGAGGAAAAAACAACAGTAATATTCTATGACATATTGGAAGAATATATTAACAAAATTAACTTGATTAACATGGCCAAGAAACTGAGAAAATTGGATATGGATGCAATAGTGATAACAAGCAAACGAGATACATATGATAAAAACACCATTTACAGCGTAAATACTAAGGGAGATATGGTAGTTAAAATTAGTTGCACATCCAAACACCCCTATATATTCATTGGTATGGCAATATTTAGAAACAAATTCTTCAAGTGGATCAAGAATAGATATGGAGTCGACCCCGGGATAATAAACAGAGACTTACATGAAGTATTGAACGCTTATCTATTCAACGGAAACAAAGTTAATGTACTTGTGATATAAATAGCATTCACTCAACCAAAATTATTCCACTATCCCTATTCCAACCAATCTTAACTGAGGAACCAGGGGTAAGCAATGGAGCCGAAGACCCCACATGCGGCTTAAACACTATAAACTCAATATCATGCCCCAACATAACCCTGTATTCTATGAATGCACCCCTAAATATTGTCATCGAGACTGTCCCCTCAAACACATTATCAACGTCTCCCGTCACTTCACTGCCGATTAAAACCTTCTCCGGACGGATCGCCACTATAACCCGCTTCCCAAAATACTCATCACTAGCAATAGTTTTAATTTGTCCAAGAGAAGTAGCGACAATACCCGGCTCTAGATAATCACCCTCAATCATATTAATAGCATCACCAATGAAAGTAGCAACAAACTTGTTTCTCGGCTTCATATAAATCTCATAAGGCTCCCCTATCTGCTGTATAACACCATCCTTCATAATAGCGATCCTATCAGACATAACCATAGCTTCACTCTGGTCATGGGTAACATATATAAAGGTGGTACCCACCTCCCTTTGAACTCGCTTTAACTCAACCATCATATGTTGTCTAATCTTGAGATCAAGAGCACCCAAGGGCTCATCAAGCAATAGAACAGCAGGCTGAACAATCAACGCCCTCGCCAATGCTACCCTCTGCCTCTGGCCACCAGACAACTGATGTATACGCCTATGCTCCAAACCAGATAAACGCACTATCTCAAGCATCTCCTTAACACGCTTACGGATCTCTGACTCGGGGTAATTCCTCATCCTCAAGCCAAAGGCAATATTGTCATATACATCCATATGGGGAAAGAGAGCCAAAGTCTGGAAAACCATACCTATATTACGCTTGTGAGTAGGGACATATGTAACATCCTTCCCATCAAGTTTTACAACACCAGAATCAGGTTCCTCCAAACCAGCTATAATTCTTAAGGTAGTGGTTTTTCCACAGCCACTCGGACCTAAGAGAGAAAAGAACTCATTCTTCCTAATTTGTAGAGAGACATTCCTAACAGCCCTGACATTCCCGAATGACTTCGAAATATTGATTAACTCTACCGCATAACTCATAAATAAACACCCTTTCCAACCCTATTCCTAATATACGCAAATATAAGCGCCAAAGCAACTACAAAAGTCGCCAATGCATTCAAATCCAAGGGGAAACCCCTACGACTAGCCATATTCCAAATATATACGGGCAAAGTCATAAATCCAGCCGGCCTAGTAAAGAAAGTCTTTATGAAATCGTCATAACTCTCAAGAAAAGCAATTAGAGAAGCTGCGATTATCCCCGGAGCTAATATCGGCAAAGTAACCTTTGTAAAAGCCCTAAGTTCATCCGCCCCAAGAGTTCTAGCCGCCTCCTCATATTGAGGGTCATACCCAACCATCCTAGCTTTAATAACGACATACGCAAAAGAGACGTCAAAAGCAACGTGACCGATAATTATTGTATATGGACTTAAATCTATCCCGAGTATAACAAGGAAAACAAGTAAAGTAAGCGCCTCAACTATCTCAGGTATAATTATGGGAACCAACACTAAAGAATCAATGATAGTCTTGCCCCTAAACTCATACCTAGTAATACCATAGGCCATCAATATGGCCAACAAAACACTCACAACGGTGACCACAACACCTATCCAAATACTATTGTAAAAGGATTCCCAAACTCTAAAATTTCCAACCAATCTATAATAATTCTCCAAGGTAAACCCCGTAAAAACAACCTTGGACTTAGATTCATTAAAAGAAAAGACAATTAATACGACGATAGGTACATAAATGAGGCCTAATATTCCGAACGTATATATTTTTAAGAGCTTATCTACAAGCTTCAACCCAGCCTGACCTCCCCACCAACAAACTTCATATAAACATAACTAGCCACTAAAATCAAAACTATATATATTAAAGCCGCTGCAGACCCGATGCCCCAGCCAGTAACTCCCCTAACCCTCAAGAAGAAACTATATATTATAGTCCCCAAAGTAGTAGTATTCGGACCTCCAACAAGCTCAGGTATAACAAACTCACCGACAGCAGGTATAAAAACAAGAAGTGAACCAGCTAGGATACCTGGAAGTGAGAGCGGAAGCGTAATCTTAATAAATGCTTTAAACGGAGTGGCACCCAATGTGGCGGCAGCCTCAAGGAGCTCCACATCAAGCTTCTCCAGAACCCCATATAAGGGCAGAACCATGAAAATTAGGTAAGAATATATCATGACAATGATAACTGCAGTATCTGTACCCAGAAACTTAATCGGCTCAGATATTATTCCAATTAAGCGGAGAATTAAATTAATCATACCAGCCTCATGTAGAATAAATCTCATAGCATAAACTCTTAATAGAAAATTAATCCAGAATGGAGTAAATATAATCAAGACAGCCAGATCTCTATACTTCTCCTCAAGCTTAACACCAATATAGTAGGTCAAGGGATACGAAATCAGAAAAGTACCTAAAGTAGTTAGAGAAGCATAATAAAATGACCGCTGTATAGATTTAAAGATTCCTGGAAACTTCATTAACCCACTATAATACTCAAGACTCGGCTCAGGAACAAAAACATACTGATAGACGACTTGTTTAAACATACCTAGGCTATACAAGAAAGCTATGAGAAAAGGAATAAAGAAGAATATAAGGAGATATATCATTGGGATGCCGATAAATATAAATAGTTTTAGTTTCTTGCCTCTCCGAATTATATCAATGATACTCATTCTCTCTCTTCCCAGTGGTCTTAGAGAAGGGATGGTTTTATTATGCTGTCATTACCATATTCCAGTACTGTTCTCTAATAGCCCTCTCCTCGGGGGTTAATGCACGCCCTAAATGAAGTTTACTGGCCAACTCACTCGGTGTGAATATCATCGGATCACTCTTAATTTCTACGGGAACATACTTCAAACCAGCGGGATATGGATACTTTATCGTAATTGTGTGAATAGCCGACACCACAGGATCCAAGAACCAATTTATATAAGCATGAGCCGCCTCTATATTCTGGGCATTCTTAGGTATTACGAAGTTGTCATACCATACAACTGCACCTTCTTCTGGAACAACATATCTTACGTTCTCATAATATTTCTCGATATAAACTTCATACTCGTCCGATGCATAAACTATGCCGGCTATGTCACCATTCCAAGCATGCGATATATAATATCTCTGACCCACAGGAAGTTCGTTCATATAATCCTCGGTCTGGACATACCCATACAAATACGGTTTCTGAGCTATAAGTAGATTAGCTATATCCTGCAACTCTTTCTCATCAGTAGTATCAACATCATACCCTAGATAAATCGCGGCCGCAGACATCGTTTCAGTCGAATCCCTCATCATAGTAACCTTCCCAGCATGCCTACGTATAATGCTATCCGGATTATCAACCTCAAATAAATCAGCCCAAGCCTTAACCCCCTCGGGCACAAAGTCAGAATTAAAACCGATTCCTGTTGTACCATAACTATAAATTACGGTAAACTTATTATCAGGGTCGAAAGGCAAGCCCTTAAACTCCTCCGGCACATACTCGAAATTCGGTATCTTATCCAAATCTATCTCCCTTAAATAGCCATTATCGTAAAGTTCCTTCGCCTCATTATCTGAAATAACAGTCAAGTCATACTGAGCAGCACCAGTAGTGATGGTAGAAATGGCTGTATCCAAATCCTCAAAGAAGTCATATACTAAATGAATATCGTTTTCTTTGGCCCATTGCTCAACCAAAGCCAAATTAGCGTACCAAGTCCAGTTATATATATTGAGATTCTTTTCCAACACGGGCCCAACCTCAGCACCCAACTGACTCGATAATTCCTCAACTTTGTTACGCAATGAAGCAACTTCCCCCTCACGTGCATAAAATCCTGCGGCACCACCTACAGCTAATGCAGCAACACCAGTAACAGCAATCTTCAAGAAGTTCCTTCTACCTTTACCAATCTCAATCCTCTCATCCGGACCCTCTGACATTAGTCTCACCAAATAAATCCCGATATTAATCATTATTAAT
>JALTTZ010000034.1 GCA_027047855.1 Nitrososphaeria archaeon | reverse complement strand
CAATATTGATCTACATATACCACAGACAGTCCATCATAGAAGAGAGAATCATGATAGAGAGATTCGGGGAGAAATACCTGAGGTATATGGAAAGGACACCAAGGTACAACATATTGAAGAATATGTTACGTCAAAGCAAGGATACGAGTATTTGAGATAGCTGCACTATATACATTATCTACTTTCTTGCTTGGGAGTATATATATTCTAAGAAGTTTATACTAAATTTTTTGGGTGTATATATGTATTATACATAAGGGATTATTATGTCCGTTGGTTTAGAGGCGGGGGTCCACGTATTCTTCGCATTACTCTCCATGATATCTGCTGGTGTCGCCATCGGACTCCTAATAAGTAATAAACTGGACAATTCCAAGATTAGAAAAATAGCCCTCCTCATCGCAATCCTCGTATGGTTATCCTGGTTCACCGTAATACCAGTCTACACCCAAGAATATGGAGTGGATAAAGGAAAGATCAAGTCCTATCCAGAGACAGTGGCAGCACATGCCATAGGAATGGAAACAAAGGAACACATCTTCTATACAGGCCTAATACTAGCCACCATTATCCCGATAATAACATACACAACAGACATCGCCAACGATAAAAACGCTAGAAAACTATTGATAAGCCTCTTAGCACTGCTTGTATTGGGAGGGATAGTGTTAGATGCATTGGGTGCATGGATATCGATAGCAGCCAAAATCGCGTGGTCCATGGGAGGTGGATAAAATGAATAGTACTAGATGGGTCTATGGTAGTATAATTGGATACTTTATAGCAGCCCTATTCAACTCAATACTTGTTGTTATTAAAGAAACGTATGAGGGGGTTCATGATTGGCTAGCCACCACATTCACCCACCACTGGCTCGGCCAAGGGATCTTAGTAATATTAGTCTTCCTTGTATTCACATTTATAGGAGCAAATATAGTTAAGGATACGGAACTTAAGGAGAGTAAAGTAAATGTTTACATTGCCTTAGCTATAGCGGCGACATTCCTTAGCATAATAATTATAGGAGGTTTCTTCCTCATCCACTTCGCGTCCTAACCCACTCCCCCTTTTTATCAAATCCCCTAAAAACAGAATCATAAGACAGATAATCCTTTATTCCGAAGTTTAGAGAATTATATATTATTGATTGCGATGGATATAGACCGAATAAGTCAAGAGATTTACAACAATATTAAGAATGCAAACAGAATAATAAGCCCATACATCCATAAAACACCTGTTGAGTATAGTGCGTCACTAAGCACACATTCAAACGCAGATATATATTTGAAATATGAAAATCTCCAGAAGACAGGTAGCTTCAAAGCCCGAGGAGCACTATACAAGATATACAAAGTGAAAGATAGAGTGAAAGGAGTTGTAGCTGCCTCTGCAGGCAACCACGCCCAAGGAGTCGCATATGCATCCAAAATCTTCAACCTAAAGTCAATCATAGTTATGCCAACCAAAGCCTCGGTAAGCAAGGTTATGGCCACCAAAAGCTATGGGGCAGAGGTCGTGCTCTATGGAGATATATATGACGATGCAGAGAAAAAAGCATACGAAATAGCTAAGGAGAGGGGATACGAATTTATACATCCATTCGACGACCCAGACGTTATATCCGGCCAAGGAACACTGGGATACGAGTTGCTGCAGCAACTACCCGACATAGAAGCCATAATAGTACCTATAGGGGGCGGAGGCCTAATATCCGGAGTAGCCATAGCCTTAAAGAAAAGAAAACCAAATATTATGGTCTATGGTGTAGAACCGGAAAACGCCCCGAAGATGAGTGTATCGCTTAAGGAAGGTAAGCCGACAGTCGTTGAGGTTAAACCAACTATTGCAGACGGATTAGCGACCAAGAAGCCCGGGAAACTAACCTATGAAATAATAAGCCGTTACGTTGATGATGTCGTAACAGTCTCTGAAGACGAAATAGCAGAAGCAGTCTACTATCTCCTAGAAAGAGGGAAGGTCGTCGTGGAAGGGGCTGGAGCCACATCAGTAGCCACAATATTAAACGAAAAACTCGATCTGAGAGGTAAAAAGACGGTCCTGCTCCTGTCCGGGGGAAACATCGATCTAACTGCAATGTATAGGATATTGCTAAGGGGCTTGTCGAGAACAGGAAGGATAATGAGCCTAAGGATGCATGTCCCCGATGTACCTGGAACTCTAGCAAAGATCACATCTATCATTGCCCAACATAGGGGGAACATAGTCGAGGTGCTGCATGACAGAACAGACATAAACTCTCCAGCATGGTACACTATGCTGAAGATTACTATCGAGGTCCCCGGTAAAGAGGCCCTAGACAGAATAGTCGAGGACCTAAAGAAAATGAATATAATTATACTTGAATAGAACGCTTGCCTACTCAACTAAACTATAGTAATACACACCATCCCTATTCTCCCTATATATCTTACCCTCCTCTAGCAGATACTTTAGATGGGAGAGAGCTTCTGCAACAGCAAAATATTTCTGAGAGGGAGGGAACTCATCCCACCCTTTAAACTTAACATCCCAAGTCATCTTGGATGCAACCTCATAAGCGGTCTGAGGCCCCTTCTTAAGAATATTCAAAACTTCTGCCAACCTAATTTTGTGGTGTTCAAGAAGCTCAGATATCCGCTTGTCCACATCCTCAATTATTGATCTATGAGCCGGGTAAGCTACCTTTGGCTTAAGCTCCCTCACTCTATACAGACTATCCACAAAATCTTTAAGGGGATTAATATCCCACCTGATAAGTGGGATATTAGGCGTAATATCACTAAGTATATGATCTCCCACAAATATCAGTCCCCTATCCTCAATAAAGAGACATGCATGGTTAGGGGTATGGCCAGGGGTCAATACAACCCTCAAATCGACAGACCCTATACTAATTACTTCTCCATCATTCAAACCTATAACATCCTCCAAATTACTAGAATTGACTAACCTCCACCACCCTGGATGTTTAGCAAACATAACTTCAACTAAATCTGGGGGAACACCATTCTCTCTATGAATATTTTTAATATAATTGATGTATGTTTCCGGGCTCCCTCTAAGAAACAATATATCCTCGATATCGCCTCTACTCATGTATACCTCGACACCGCTTTCAAGAAACTCTGGGGCCCCACCAACATGATCAATATGAAAATGAGTTGCAAATACCTTATTTACACCACCAAATTTCTGATCCACATACCTTTTCACAGACTCTATACCCATCCCAGTATCAACTAGAAGCCGTTCATTCCCAGATTCAACTAGATAACAATTTATCTTCTTCAAAGCCTTGATAGGAATATCTACTTGGATCCGATGGATAGTTAATCCACCACTCTTGTAAATAACCTCATCAGTGATCATCAAAAAGGCCTCCTATTATACCGATGCTCGCATATAGCGTTGATTGATAATATAGATAACGTGTTATAATTAAATATTATTTATTAATTTATATGGCGGATAACGTGAAGATAGAAGGGAAACATGCAACCATATACAAGAACATACCCGTAGCTATCGATAGCAAATTCGATATATACATTAATAATATATATTATACAACCCTCTACATGACACCCGAAAATATCGATGAGGCCTTAATTGGCTTACTCTATACAGACAAACTAATCAAAAAAACCGAAGATATAAAGGAGATACACATTAAAGAAGAAAAAATAGAGATAGACGCATCTGTCTATAGAGAGATAAAGCAGATAGTTTACGACGAATGTCTTTCAAGTAAAGAAATAGAAAAATTTGTAAAGGATAACGGGTTCCGGGTTAAGAAGACCGACATCCTAGAGATATATAGAGACTTCAACAAGACAACCGAGAAGATAAGAGAAGGTCTGGCGATCCACACCTCCGGACTCTACATAAACAAGGAAAGGAAGATAATAGTTAGGGATGTAAGTAGACATGTAGCAATATTAAAATTACTGGGAAAGGTCATCGCTGAGGGCATCGATGCTAGCAGGTCGATATTAATCACGAGCGGCCGAGTCTCTTCCGACATGGTCTATAGGGCATCGCTACTAAACATACCAATCATACTTACCCTCCACGGTCCTCTGGCGAGTGGATTGGCTGCATCTATATTATCAGGAATAACCTTAATAGCAAATATAAAGAGAACCAGAGAACGTGGAGTCAAGATTTTAACCAATGCATTTCGGATATTAGATTAGGATGGAAGTTGGATTTTGGGGTCAGAGACTCTATGTTCGATCACTGCTCACCCAACCGTCGTCTCATCATCCCAAACAAGATATAACCAAAGAGTATAATAAATATAAATAGAGAAGTTGAGACAAAGAATCAACCGACGACATATCCACCGCTCACACTCAATATTTGGCCAGTTATATAATTACTCTCATCCAATACAAAGAAGAGCACTGCATTAGCAATATCCTTCGGCTCAGCTAGCCTCCTAAGAGGATAAGCTTTTGCCAGCTTCTCTTCACCCACACTCTCTATAAACTTCTGTGCACCAGGAGTCTTAGTAACACCCGGAGAAACACAGTTGACAGTAATATTATATTTTCCTAGCTCCTTCGCCAATGCTTTCGTCAGCGATATGACATATCCCTTGGTTCCTGAATAGGTAGTAAGCCATGGTTCGCCCACCCTTCCTGCGTCACTCGCTATATTTACTATACGGCCACTCCTCTTCTCCATCATATGTGGAAGAACATTATGTATACAATTTAACACGCCAATAACATTGATACGTATCTCCCTCATCCAATCATCTGGTACACTATCCTTGAACAACTTTATATTCCATACCGCAGCATTATTGACTAGGATATCTACACCGCCAAAGTCATCCAAAGCCCTTTTAACCATCTTACCAACATTCTCATAATCGGTAACATCAGTCCTAACAAAGATCGCCTTACCACCCACAGAATTGATCTCCTCGGCCACCTTCGAGCCATTAGTCTCGTCTATATCGGCGACCACGACAGCCGCCCCTTCCCTAGCCAATGTTAAAGCGATCTCCCTACCTATCCCCCGACCAGCTCCAGTAACAATAGCGACTTTTCCATCCAATCTACCCATATAATCACCTCCGTAGAAATCAGTTATTTATATAAATTGAACCTTATCCCC
>JALTTZ010000033.1 GCA_027047855.1 Nitrososphaeria archaeon | reverse complement strand
CTATAGTATTTATGTAAAGATGTTTTTAAATAAATAAACATATACACATCTAAACATAATCTAAATTAGGGCAAATGTATCTATCCTTTGGAGGCATTTAGAGAAAGGGCCATCGCCAATTTTTACCTCTTGCGTACGACATATATCAATACAGAAGCAACCCCTGCTATTATCACAATAAGTGCTATATAAGTAAGCAAATTCTCTACACTACCAGTGGATTCTTCTCCAACCCTACTACTCATTATGAGACTATGATTTACAAATCTGGTTACTGTATTACCTTCAACGTCTCTCGCCTTTATTATTATGCCGACTCCGCCACCTTCATCCGGTAGCCTAATATCTGTATAGAACAATGTGTAAGTCAATCTAAGTACGTCTTTATCCTCCCAAGTTAAATTATCATAAGAATATTTAACTTCCACTTTTGAGACCCCTGAAACTGAATCAGATATATTTATATAGACTAGTATACTTTTGCCCCGTTCTATCAAATCCACTTTGTTTATAGAGGGTGGTTCTTTATCCTCTCTGAGATATATCTTAACAATCTTTTCTTCACCACTTTTTACGGTAATCTTCCCATATATTCGCATAAAATCGGTATAATTGATTATTTTCAACTGGCTTAATGAAATACCGTCTACTGCCGCTATTTTTTTGAGGGGGAGAGTTACATCAATGGTTCCCTCTACATCAACTTCCATATTATTCACGACCTTTAGTGAATAGCCATCAGACTTAGGGCTTGGTCGTTGATACTCGACTACATCGAGGTCGAACAACGGATAAGGATCGACTTTACCATTATATTTCCATTCTATTTGATGTGGACCATTGATGAATATTAACCTAAATCCTGAATATGGCTGCCCACCTTCATAGGAGTTGGGGTCAGTTATTCTTATCGGGGTCATATTTAATTCTGCCATGAGATAATGCATGTGACCATGTAAAATCAAGTCTACATCTGACTTCCGGAGTATTTTTTCCAACCCACTTCTATTCGATTCGGGGCTTTCCTCCAGCATAGAGAAGGGATGATGAGAGGCAATTATCTTGACCTCATAATCACCGTATCGAGACAAATCATCTTTAAGCCAATTAATCTGGGTATTCTTTATCCATCCATTCATCCCATTAGGCCCCGTATCAATAAGTATTAGATGAAGAGGACCTATGTTGATACTTATGTTAGATAAGCCAACATAATACGTGAAGAGGTCTTTTTGATAATGATGGTCATGGTTACCCGGTACGAGAACAAGTGGAACTCTTAAGAGATTATCTATATCATTTCTGAAGGACTTATAGTTGTCGTCGGTCGCGGTATTAAGAATATCCCCAGTAATTATTACAAAATCGGGATGTAAGAAGTTCGCCTTCCAAATAAGTTTCAAGAAATTGTCTCTTTGCTGAATCCCAGACCTACGATTATCATAATGAGTATCCGAGTATCTTAGAATCTTAAGAGGGTAATCCCAACTTTGTTTAATCGCGACCGAGTTCGGTTCCTTTATAGCTTCTCCCCCAGATACAACAAACAGGTCATATAAAGCACTCGGAACCTCATCAGGAATAGAAACATTTAATATGAGTTTGTCACCCACCTTCTTCTCTTCCAGGACCCTTAAGTCAAATTCCAAACTTACATACTTAATGTATAATCTGTCCACACCAGAACTAAATTTAGGTGCATACAAAACTATATTGAAGTTTTTTCCGGGAGATACGAATGCAGGTAGCCCTATACGAGGAAATAATACTCCACTGATTGTCTCTACACCTTTTATCCACTCAACATTTATGATTTCACTTGGTCTTTTTCCCAAGGCACTAGGATAAGGTGTGACCATCACCATTATTAAAATAGCCACACAGAGAAACAATGCCTTACCCTTCATAGCTAACCACATCATTAAAAAATGGTTGAAATAATATTTAACTAATCATTATTAAAAGCAGGATTCTCTCTAGGCGACTCGTCAACAAAAACATATATCAAAACTACTAGCACAGCATCAACAATAAGTAATAAATAAAATGGAAGGCTGGGTGAAATCTCATATAGAATTCCGCCGATAACCGAAGCAGGAATTGTTCCTATTAGATTAAGTGTCCCAATTAGACCAAAAACTCTTCCGCGATACTCCTTTGGGGTATGATCAGTAATGAAAGCTTGGAAAGCTGGACCTAATAAGGTGCCCAAAATGGCGAATAGTATGAGAACCAACATCAATTGGGGAACGCTCCTAGCAGTTATAAAAAGATATGTTGCTGGTAGTCCAATTAGGAATCCAACTATAAAGGAAAACTTCCGTCCGTATTTATCTACAAATTTACCTGAAGGAAATGCAAATAATAGACTAACGAGTATCATCAAGGAAAAAATATATCCCCACTGATCCTCTGGAATGCGAATCACATCTAGCACATAAAGAGATGCAAATTGCATGAATATAGGGTCTTCAATAGCTGTAATCAACATAATAACAGTAAGGATCTTCAGATTTTTAGGTACAACTCGCCAAGCCTCTACAATACTCGATATAGACTCTTTATAGGACGCTAAAAAACTGCTAAGTGTTAATGGTTCAGGGTTTTCTAAAGTCTCTTCCAGAAAGAAGAGCCGAATAAAAGCAGCAGCAAGGGATGCCAGAAAAACCAATAGATATATTATTCGCATACCACCTACCAACATAAACGTCCCAACAAGATACCCAGCAATAATCGGAGACGCCACAGAGAATGCGGAGGGAATTACCCTCATCAAAGCGAACGCTACCCCACGAACATCCGGAGGAATTGAATCCGCCTCGATAGCTTCAAGGGCTGGTTGATAGATCAAACAGAGATTAGATAAAATAAGTCCTATCAATACGAACCTCCAATCTGGAGCAATGATATAAAATATCATGGACAAGGCGACTCCAAAGGTCATCACCACTATTATCTGCTTCCTTCCATGCTTATCAGCTATATGCGAGCCTGGGATACGAACTATAACAAGCATCAACGTACCAATGGCATTAATTAGGCCTATTAGACTAGGTGAAGCACCAAGCTCCCTCAAAAAAGGACTAAAATAAGGAAAGGACATCGAATACGTAAAGTTAAATAGGGTCCACGTGACTAATAAAACTAGCAGGTTCCCTCTTATGAATCCTAGTTCACTCTTAATCTTCTCCAGAACCATCTTTAACTCACACTGAATTAAGCATATGTTTTGGAATGCCAAACATAATATCTTGAACAAATTTAAACCTTTTTAACTTATAAACAGAAAACAGCCTGTCTATTAGTCACTGTTTATTCATCGATATCAGCTTTTCGATAATTATTGACAAAAGAGTCGCTAGAGATGTCTATTGAGTCTCTATATATCACTTCACCATTGATCCTACAACCATCCCCAATTTTTACTACCCCTCCATAAACATGATTACATGCAGTATATTCGATATCCACGTAATCAGCTCTAATTTCCTTCGTATGAAGTTTACCTGTACCTAGACCGCCAAATAGGTGTAACAGTTTATCAATAATCTTATGTCCAGTCTTAGCACCCTCTCTCTTGACAACCACTCTTTCTGAGTATATTCCATCGCTTATTGTTGACTTAGATCCACTCAACCCTATATAAACATCTTTCGCTTTTAATGAGCCACTTATTTTGAAACCTCCCTTTATAACGACTTTTCCTCCAGAGTGAATATCACCGTTAACCGTCAATCCTCCAAATATTTCTAGGGTTGATTTTACCGATATTGAGCCTCCATAGATAGATACTGCCCCAGCTATCTGGACCCTATCACATTCAACTGACTCAATCTCTATTGAACCAGATGCGTTTAGTGTCCCGGCCCTAACCTTTCCTCGTACTATAGCCGAACCCGATATTTCTACGATCTCGGCAGCGACATCACCATTTATGTTTACCGCCCCGGATACATGGATCTCCTTATATTTTCCTCCACCAATACTTGCACTTCCACTTATATTTAGAATATTGCCTTGGGAGACATGGTAGGATAACCCAGCTAATTTCCGGTAATATTTGTCGAACTTTCCACTCAAGTCATTCACCTCATAGTTTGGAATAACTCTTTTATTTCATTCAGCAATTCCTTCATCTTGCGGAACCTATGTCTGAGTTCTTCCAGCACCTCTTCGTCAGAAAGTTTTTCATACTCTTGCCCGCTCATCCTACTCACCAAGTGACTTCAATAGATCACGAATATCTGTAAGGATTTGTAACACTTCATCCATCTCTTCCAACATGGCCCTGGCCTGAGCCCTATACACATTTAATTTCTCTATCTCCTGACGAGTATCTACCAAAAGACTCCGTCCCTCACTAAAAATCAATGCAGTAACAACTATCCCTAGGATACAACCCCCTATAACTGCGATTCCCGATACAATGCCGGTTACAATTATATTCAGATTATAATTTAAAGTATAGGTTATCAGGAAATAGGGAACTCCCAACCCAATAGCCATCACAGATAAATACGCAAAAACACCTATCAAGCCCACCAAAACACGACCCATATCATTCCACCTCCCTAAATAAACCACGAATTAACTCTTTGTCAATCTTCAGGCTGAATTCTGTAGCTGAATACAGTTTAGTTGGCAAAGGACCGTGTTTCTCCATTTCCGCAACCTCCTTAATCAAGCCCGCTTTCTTTAATTGTTTTAGATGAAGGAAAGTTAATGGGTACGATAGACCAAGTCTCTTGGATAATTCATATATACTCATCGGCTCTCTACTTAACAAATAAAGCATATACAGTCTAGTCCGATTCCCTAAAGCCTTCATTAGAGATATAAACACCTCCAACCTAATCTCTTTATCACCAATCTCACTTGCCACATTCTTCAACCCACGAATATATAAGAAAAAACTTATATATAAAAGTTTTTTTATATAATCAGAAAACAAATAAATAATAGGAAATATTCAGTAAGGAAGTCCGTCATCATCTGGCATCAGGGTAACGGGGAATCATCATCAATAATGGATATTTTTTAGGTTAGTTATAAATTCTTCATTAATGGTGGAACATATGATCGTGGTTACCACACCCACAATTCCCGGCTATAAAATTATTGAAGTCAAGGGGATAGTTACAGGC
>JALTTZ010000032.1 GCA_027047855.1 Nitrososphaeria archaeon | reverse complement strand
GAGATGTACTTTATACCGCTCCAGTTCTGCATGTCATAGAACCTAGTGTAGATAACCTCACCCGGATTCGGTCTAGGTGATATATCAACCCTGAGCGAGGTCCTGCCGGAAGCTCTTATGGCGCTTTCAGCCAGCTCTACGCCGCTCTGCGAGGGTACCCAGTAGTTTATAAGGTAGTCATCAAATATAACTTCCTCGTTATAGACTGTTTCAAGGCGCGAGATGTACCTTTTTATGTATTCTACATCTATAAGATAGATAGCTTTTCTCCCTACCAGGCTCTTAACAAGCTTCTCGCTGCGCTCAATTTCACCTTTATCAGCAATGACTATTCCATTTAGCCGGTTTTCTCCTTTAAGATTGTATATTTTAATTTTGTGCACGCCTTTACTCAGTTTGACTTCTCCAGCTTTTACCCACTCAAAACCTATGTCACTTGAGGAGAACGCGTCAACAGTCCTGAGCTCTCTATCGTCTATCCTGACGTCTATCTCCCCACCCTTTCTGTACATGAATACTCTAACCCATACTTCGTATGTCCCATCTCTATCCACATTTAAATTGTAGATCGCTGTGGCGTTGTTTTCGTTTGCAGATACCACATCCCTGAAGTAAGCAGCATAACCCTCAATAATTGGAGTATCATCAAAATCCCATCCATAACTTTCCTTCTCAAACTTATTCACTTTAATCCACGTTGCGTTTGATACCAGCATCGCCAAGTCTAGTGGCTCTGTGTTTACAAAGAAGACATAGTCAGCCCCTTTTATCTGCCTTATCAGCTCTTCCTTATCAAGATTTTCAGCAATGTGGTCAGCAAATAACAAATTAAAATCGCTGAAGTTGAAGCTATTAATTTCTGCAAGTTTTTTCAATGTTTCAAGTCCGCCTACTATGAATATGGTCCCATTCGGTGAAAAAATTCTTGGAATCCAGTATAAATTTTCATATACTTCCGCACTTCTATTAACGAGGAAATAATTATATTTTAATGTCAAGTTATATTTTATAATTTCTGGTGGCCATCTATCGGCAAATTTTAAAAGGTACTGTGTAGCATTACTTTCAAACAATTTTCTCAAGCCATGTTGTTTTTCAATAAATTCATGCTGTTTATATGTGAGTCTATCTATAGCGTTAGGAGCCGTTGGTGGATAACCCTGAACAACAACGTATTTAACATCATATATGCCTAAGATTTTAGGAAGATATTTAGTATCTTTTCTAATTATTCTGGATTTTATAAAATTGTAAAAATCAATAACTGGATGATTAAATTTAACTCCTGATATCGTGTTTATTACTGGTTTTTTATGGAAGTAATAGGAACTTCTACCTATGTCACTTTCCATATATCCATTGTAAAAAGCGTAATTCTGGTAGAATGGTATTGTTAGTATTCTTGTATCCAAATCAAAATTCTTTATTAAATTATTGTATTCTAATTCATTTTCAGGGGGATTAAATACTCCATATCCATGTATAAATATATACCAGCTACCAGCAAAAATTGATAATATCACTAATAATGAAGATACAACTA
>JALTTZ010000031.1 GCA_027047855.1 Nitrososphaeria archaeon | reverse complement strand
ATCCATAACCCCACCCACCCCCTAATATTGAAAAACCACCTAAAAATAATATTTTAAATACCATTGTTAATTAAGTAACTTAACAATGTTATCTATAAGGTAGATAAATATGTCAAGAATAAAACCAGGAGTCTCAAAAGAAGAGGCAAAAGCAAAACTACAAGCATTATTCACTATGCAAACTAAACACAAGCAAATCGAAGAAAACATGAAAAAGATAAAGTATAAGATTGGTGTGATAAGTGGTAAAGGTGGAGTGGGAAAATCAACGGTGACAGCTAACTTAGCCATCGAACTGGCATCACGTGGATACAAGGTGGGAATCATAGACAGCGATTTTCACGGACCTAGCATACCCAAAATGCTCGGAGTAGAGGATAAGAGGGTAATGGCCACAAGAGATAAAAAAATGATACCTGTCAAAGGACCATTAGATATTAAAATAATCAGCATATATTTTTTCCTACCTGACCCGACCTCGGCTGTAATATGGAGAGGTCCCCTCAAAAAAAGCTTCTTAGAGGAAATTTTAGCCTCAACATTATTCGGAGAATTAGATTTTTTGTTGGTGGATCTACCCCCTGGAACTGGTGATGAAGCACTCAACTTAATCCAATCCGTCAATGATTTAACTGGTCTTATAGCAGTTACTCAGCCAACAGATGTGTCAGCTCTAGCAGTCGCAAAGTCGATCGATTTCGCCCAAAAAGCTGGAGTAAAAATACTGGGGATAATAGAAAATATGAGCGGATTCATATGTCCTGGGGAAGGGAAGCTATACAAAGTATTTCCAGGAAAAGGGGGGGAATGGTTATCCAAGATGTTTAACATTCCGTTATTAGGTTCGATTCCTATAGACCCCGGGTTAGCTGAAGCTGAAGACAGCGGAGGACTATACATAATTGAACATAAAGACAGCATCTTTGGTAGAGAATTTAAAAAGATTGTAGATAGCCTACTAAGAATACTAAAATAATATCTAAATACTTAATTTAAAATCTAAACGGTAATATATATACGGCGATTCTTACTCCCCTTACTTTCATATTTTAAAAACTTGATTTCCCCAATCTCCGAAGTATTTTTGACATGTGTCCCACCGTCCAGTTCGGTGTCAACCCCCACAATTTCAACAATTCTCACCGTCTCCCCCAAATACTTTGCATATTTAGAGACATCAGCAACTCTGAATAAGTCTTTATTTTTTAATGCTTCACTAGTTGGCATAAAGTATGTCTTAACATCATGTCCCTCTTTTGCTATAGAATCGGCCTTCGCAACTATAGAGACAGCCAATTCCTTATTCATACCTTTCATCGGAAAATCAATCCTTGCATAATCCTCGTATATACTGGATCCAGTAATCAAAACATTATAATCGAAATACATTATAGCTCCAATAATATGTAGGCTTGTATGCATCTTCATGATCTTATATCTCCTCTCCCAATCAATCCTAAGCGTAACATTATCTCCAGGGCTCAGTTTTATACCCTCAACGACATGATAAACTTCTCCCCCAGCTTTAAACACCTTTGGAACCCTATACTCAACACCCCCATAAACAATATAACCTGTATCATGTATTTGGCCGCCACCACCTGGATAAAAAACGGTTCTGTCAAATACAACTCCCTCATCCGTGACATCTACAACCGTGGCAGACGTCTCCTTCAAGTAGGAATCATTCAGGTACAACAACTCTGTTTTTGACATGGAACACCACCATCAAAAACAATAATTAATAAATATATGCAAAATAAATCCTTAAGTTCGAAGCTTCGGTGGATTCAAAATAATGTTTATTCTATACCCACATTTGGGGCATCTGGCATCGTCTGTTAATTCAAATTTCTTAATATAAAACCCGAGTCTATCTACAATCTTGTACCCACAAGACGGACAATAAGTATCCTCTAATGGATGGCCCCACACATTCCCGACATAAACATACTTAACCCCCTCCTCCTTAGCTATATTAACACACTTCTCCAACATGCTCACTGGCGTATGCGGAACATCAACCATCCTATAATCCGGATGAAAACGAAGGAAATGTAATGGAGTCTCTGGACCAAGATGATCTACGATCCACCTAGCCAACCTTCTTACCGAATCATATGAAGACCCTTCCTTAACAGGAACCACCAGATCAGTAATCTCAATAAAAACCCCCTTCTCCTTTAGAGCGACCAGACTCTCGAATATGGGTTCAGAGTCCTTAACATAAATGTATTTCCTATAAAAATCTCGATTCCCATGCCCCTTAAAGTCGACAGTAGCGGCATCTAGATACTTCCCGATCTCCTCAATTGCCTCGGGAGTCATAAAACCATTAGTAACCCAAGTATTAAACAACCCTTTCGCATGAGCCAACTTCATAATATCAACAGCATACTCAGCAAAAATGGTGGGTTCATTGTACGTGTATGAAATTCCATCAGCCCCACTTCTTAAGGCGTCCTCAACAACCATCGATGGCTCCATGTAGTAACCCGTAATCTCCCTCCTCTGACTAATATCCCAATTTTGACAATATTGACAGGCAAAATTACACCCCACAGTAGCAATAGAGTATACTAAAGAACCAGGCATAAAATGGGTTAGTGGCTTCTTCTCAATTGGGTCAACATGCCTAGCTATCAACATCCCATAATTCAAAGCATACAACTTTCCCCCAATATTCTTTTTTACACCACAAAAACCTATTGAGCCAGAGGGGATCCTACAGTGTCTATGACATAGAAAACAGTGAACCCTACCATTCTCAGACTCCCAAAACCTCGCCACATGTAAACGACCAGCATCCGCAGTTGGCACATCCATTACCAATTAAATACAATAACGCCCCCCAAGATATAAAACGTATCCCGAAAATCATTGATACACCTTAAATTATCAGGTCAATAACAACGAGTATAACCATTGCAAGAAAAATGAAGGATACCATGGGAATACCCGGGGTAACAAACTTCCTACCCTCCTCTTCCTTTACAATTATCTCCCTCAACTCATCAGCACTATCAACCCAATATCCATACAAGAGCTCCAACTTACCTTTCAAGCCCCTAGCTGAACCAAACCTATTTCTATTAATATAGATACACTTCAATACAACATAAAATATACTAATTAAACTCGATAAAAACAACACTTGAATAAATCCCGGAATAATTAAGCGCCTACCACCAATAGTAGGCTCAAAAACAAACGATAATGGCGCAATAACAGCGAACATTATATAGTCAGCACCACCCAAAGAAAACCCAAACCTAGAAGCAACAACCATAACTACAATAATAACAATAGATATTACGACACCAATCATAATATCCAAATACAAAACCATACCTGTAAACAGGCCATAAACCAAGAGACTGTAAGGCAACAGATAAGTAAACCAAACCCTATCATCAATGAGCCTAGTCCTTAGATCTTGATATGCTGGTAAAACCGATACCGCCAACGTCAATACTCGCAATAAATTATAGATGTCTAGACCGTTCACCCCTATCACCGGGAGCCCCTACCTAAACCTTTCTCTTAATATTCAATACATATGATATATCACTAATTGTATGTTCAATAAGATGTATAATCCTAAGACTTATATACTCACCCAATTCTTCATAAAGATGGTTTACAGCCTCGAAGTATCTACCACCTCTCAAAGCCCGTAAAGCTAGATACAGTCTGGAATCCTTAATGGACCCCCAATCCACTACAATTACATCACTAAACAAACCTTTCGGTGGATTGGATAACCGAGGATTAGTCAAATCCTCTTTAGTATTTATATGAACAAATTCTCTAGGCTTGCTAGTTAATCGAAAAACTGGAATCATCAAGAAATTACTAGATATACGTAAGAAATCTGTGGGACGTCCAGACAGCCTGTACTCCCTCAAAATCTCACCTAAACTTGATGCGAACTCCCCATCAATAAAAATGAGCAAAGACTCGAGGAAACCATTACCCCATATAGGTGTAGCAGCACAAACGCCGTACTCCTTAGACACATCATAGAACCTTTGCAGTGTCACTCCATTTATCCATGGAACATCGCCAGGCAGGAAAATTATGTCATCAGATATATGCAGAACCGCAGCTAACATCCCACAATAGGGTCCTCCACAACCCTCATAATCATATATAAATCCACCAAATGTATCTTTATCTACAAATTCCACTCTCTCACTTAGAATCCTTTTTTGACCAGAGTTTCTTACCGAGACATAAATATAGTCTGAAACGTATTCTAGGGAGTTATACACCCTATCAATAACCAATGTCCCTCCAACATCGACCAGAAGTTTGTTTCCACCAAACCTTTTAGACTCCCCACCAGCAAGAATAACTCCAGTAACCATTCAAGAACACTCCAAAGACTCCACAACAGATAAAAATAAAAAGATGTAAAAGGATGGTTTATAACATCTTCTTCAAATCCTCAGTAACATTTTTACTCAGTATATCATCCCTGTCATACACATCGGCTGATATATCCAAGACCTTGACCTTATTGTCGATGACCTCAAAACTCAGATTGATGTTGACAATAGCGTCCTTAGGAATCTTGTATTTATCAACGAGGACATTATATAGCTTGGTGTTAAGCTCCGAAATACTCTGGTTAACCTGCTTCGAATCAGCCTCACCCTTAGCATAATGAGGTCTCAGTACACCGTTGATAACCCGGCGAATCTTTAAAGCATAACCGCTTAACCTAACCGGGCCAGTCTTAACATCAAACTTCAGACTCATATCCAACACCAACAATATAATATTTTATTTAAATTGATTTATAAAAACATCAATCGCCATATAATATATGTAAATACGATTTATTAATATGAAATAAGTTAGATTTTTATTTTTATTAAACTAGACCTATATCATTTAGATATTTATAACAACAAGTATAAAATCGTTGACATCCGTTCCTGTCGAACCAGTAACCAAAACTCTATTAAGCTTCTCAAAGAATGTATAGCTATCATTATTCTTCAAGAAATCTTCGGGATATAATCCTTTCTTCAATGCGTCACCCAAAGTGCACCCGTCGACAATAGCCCCCGCAGCGGGGCTGTTTCCATCAACCCCATCACTATTAAACGCAATCACAGCTACTCCATGAAGACCGTTAAGTCTTCTAACAATTGACAATAGCAACTCCTGATTTCTTCCCCCCACTCCATCACCCCTAACATTAACACTGGTTGCCCCTCCAGCCATCAGTACAGACGGGGGTTCAACGGGTGCGTTATCCCAATACATATCTTCAACTAAGG
>JALTTZ010000030.1:388-34109 GCA_027047855.1 Nitrososphaeria archaeon | reverse complement strand
GCCAACGATACACTATAAAATCATATTTTATCTGGTCTGCACCGCCATCAACCTTAATTGTCACTGTCTTATTACCTATCGTAGCATTCTGAAGAACGCTGTAGTTATATATGTGCATAATTAGTTCAAGTTCAAGGTTGCTTGAATTAGTATAATATGAAATCACGATCTCAGTATTATTATCGAAAGTGTTTTTAGAAACATTACTTATCCACGACAAGTCTTTAGAGGATATCTGCTGAAGAACCTCATCACTATCTATTTGCCCATTTCCATTAAGGTCTTTGAACTCTATAAAGACGAAGTCCTCTATCTCAAATTTAACCTTGGTATTATTTCGAGTATATGTAAACTCAACACATGGTCTGGAACTACCGAAGTCAACCTTGTTGTCCTTGGAAGATATAGTTATATTTCCATTTGTTATGACATACTCTAGATAATCGTCTTCATCCTCGTCGTGATCATCATCATGATGAACACTTGTCTTTACCACCATGTTACCTCCTTTGACCATTTCTTTTATCGCCTTCTCGACACTCTTCAACAGCCCTCTTGCTGTATTCAGGTAACTCCATGCACTAGAGTAATCACTATTGTTGTAAGCCTGAATCGCTAGGTTCAAATTGTCACTAGCTTGACTCAATAGATCGTATAATTGAGATACATTATATCCCGAACTATTGAAAGAGTCTAGCTTGCTCCTAAGTGAACTTAACTTTTTCATCGCTTCGTGATACTTCTCCATAAACTCGCTGTAGCCACTATCCCCATGATGTTCTTCCTCTGAACTGCTGTCGCTACTACCGCCACCGTATCCGTGATCGTCATCGTCATCCTCACTGAATACGGAGAACTTAGTTGAGCTGGCGTAAGATGCGTACACAGTTCCCATCAAACCCATCATCAAGATAACCAACACGAAAAGAGCCAACAACTTATTCATCAGTACCACCTTTTTAAATTTCTTAATTAATTATTTTTTTATTGTCCTATTTAAATATATACTCTAATAAAATAGAATATAGGGGAGTCTAGAAATCTAGACTTTTTGACTAAAGCTAGAATTTGGCAAATAGGGTCATGTACACAACTATGGAGAGATAGGCTATAGATAAACTTATCAATGCCGCTTTATCTATACGTAACTCCTTAGCAGAACTTATCGAGGAGGCTAGTAAAGTCACCATATAAACTTGGCATACTATTAGAATTATTTTAATTATCCAACCGCCCACCAAGCCACCTATATTAATTCCATATAATTGCCCTAGGTAAATGATAACATAAGACAAGACAATCGGCAGATAAGAAAAAATAGTTCCCAAGAGTAACTCAAATCTACCTTTACTTCTTTTAAATAACACGAGAGAAAGAATCTCAGATAATAAGAATGTCAACAAGATGCTCCCCAACAAATATATATACGAAAATGAAGAAACCAAGGAAAAACGAATAGGGATTATTAATACAGTTGCATAACCACTTAAGTAACTAACATAACCTCCAACCAAAATTATCAAAAAAGCCTCAATTAAGTGCCTAGTTGGAGATTCAAATATATATTTGAAAAAGGGCTTGGGAAACATCAAGTAACCAAGTAACCTCAATGCAGGATTCTTTCCTGCCGAGACTGTAGCCTCAGGAATAGACGGCACATCCCCCTTGGTCACAGCTACATAGACTTCCCTACCTAGATCAGTAAGCACATATTCCTTATTCTCATTCTGAGTCACCAAATCCTGTAATAAATTCAAATGATAATAGAGCTGGCCGGGGCCGATTTTAAGGAGATCCTTTAAATCCTTAGCTCTTAACGCCCCATGCTCACCCAGCAGTATGATAATTTCTCGTCTTACTGGATTACTTAAGGCATCGTAAATATCTGATTTATCACGCGTCATTTTAATCGACTTAACACAGTTATATTTTATAAATCATATATAAGCATATATCCCCAGACCATATATAACAAAAACAACAGATTCCATGATTAATATTATGAACATGAAACATATAAGATAAACAATAACCTTAATTATTAGTATAAATATTACATGTTTATGTGAAAAATAGATTTAATATTACGTGTGTTTTTACTTATTTATGAAAAAGAAGGGGTCTTTCCTATGAGTATGATGTGGGAGGTTTCTAAAGATCTTGTTCTAACCGCTTTGGGGAAGGCCGAAGCAGATCTCGTTATAAAAAATGGTACTCTTGTGAATGTAAACTCAGGAGAAGTGCTTGAGAATATCGATGTAGCCGTAAAAAAAGGTAGAATAGCCCTTATTGGTAAAGCGGATCACTGCATAGGAGACTCCACAAGGGTAATAGATGTAAAAGGAAAGTATATTACACCCGGTTTTCTAGACGCTCATGTACATATCGAGAGTAGTATGTTGACCATAACACAATTCGCACGCGCCGTCATACCCCATGGAACAACTACAGTATTTGCAGACCCACACGAAATAGCCAATGTCCTTGGAATACAGGGAGTAAAACTAATGATTGACGAGTCTAAAAGGGTTCCACTTAGAGTATATATAACTGCACCCTCATGTGTACCAGCAAGTCCTGAATTTGAAACACCCGGGGCCATTCTAGGACCACATGAAATAAAAGAGATACTAAGGTGGGATGGCGTCATTGCTCTAGGTGAGATGATGGATTTCCCCGGAGTGCTATCACTAAGAGAGGATGTTATCTCAAAAATTAATATAGCCCATAGAATAAACAAACTAGTCGAGGGGCATGACGCCGGATTACGAGGAAATGATCTAATTGCATATGCGGCTGCCGGCATATCATCATCCCATGAATTGACAACAAAAATTGATACGATAAACAGAATTAGATTGGGCATGTATGCATATTTAAGAGAAGGGTCTGCTTGGCTCGATGTAGAGGAAACAATAAAAGCCATCACAGAAGAAAAACTAGACTCCAGACACGTATGTTTAGTGACAGATGACAGGGAAGCAGACTCCATTAAACATGAAGGACACATGGATTACGTCGTTAGAAGAGCAATCGAGGAAGGGATGGATCCAGTAAAAGCTATACAGATGGCTACACTAAATCCTGCAGAACATTATAGACTTGATAGGGAAATAGGCAGCATAGCACCATCGAGAAAAGCCGACATACTAATTATCGGTAAATTAACCAAAGTAAATGTGGAGATGGTTTTCATAGAGGGAGAATTAGTAGCTAAGGACGGAGAGGTGATAATAGATATTCCTAGCTATAAGTATCCTACATGGGCCACCAAGAGTATAAATGTGAACAAGAAATTAAAGGCTGATGATTTTAAGGTCCGAGTCACGAAAAAAGAAGGACATATAAAAGCACGGATTATAAAGGCAAAGGAAGGAAGTGTACTCACAGAAGAAATAATTGATGAGCTGCCAGTCCATAACAACCTAGTCTATCCCATTGGTGATGAAAACATTTACAAATTGGCGGTTATAGAGCGGCATAAAGCAACAGGAAACATAGGCCTAGGTTTTGTAAAAGGATTCGGTTTCAAATTAGGAGCCGTTGCATCCACCGTAGCCCACGATAGCCACAACATCATCGTTATAGGCACAGATGACAGGGACATGGCCACGGCAGCGAATAAATTAATAGACTCGGGCGGAGGGATAATAACAGTGAAAAACGGAGAGATATTATCTTTTATCGAGCTTCCCATAGCTGGTTTAATGTCTAATCAGCCCTATGAAGTTGTAGCAGAAAAATTGGATGAAATGTATAAACTATGGAACAAACTTGGATGTAAATGGAGAGCACCATTTATGACACTCTCTTTACTGGCACTTCCAGTGCTTCCTGAACTAAGACTTACTGATAAAGGATTAATTGACACAGTTAACCAAAAGTTTGTATCTATATTTATTGAATAAAGTGAGGATAAAGAACAGAAGAGGGGGACGATCAATATATTGATAAACGATCCATGGGATAGACCACCGCATGTTTTACACTATCTAGACCTAACAGCGACTGAACAACCCTGGACACGCCGATGCCACATCCTGAATGGAGTCTCGGATTCTCTATAGTCTTCCAGAACTCTAGATACCAGTCCCAGTCACTCACATCTCCACCATACTCCACCAGCATCTTATACATATCGCTCTCTACAAGACGATCATATAACCTTTGATATCTGTATTCCCTCTCCGCTGATCCCACAGACTCACCCACCAGAGGTAGCTCTAAGTCAGCACTGACAACCTCGCTTGGATTCTCAGGATCCTCACGCATATTAAAGAATTTTAAGTGTTTCGGCCAGTGTGTTACAAAGGTAGGTCCAAACTCCTCGGCGATCACCTTCTCATGAACATGCCGGAGGTCATCCCCATACTTTAAATCAAACCCCTTCTTGTTTAGAAAATCGATAGCCTCATCATACCTCATTTTCTTATATGGTGGTTTAAACTGATCAACCCAAGCTTCGTTTACACCGAAGCTCGTGAGAATATCTGGAAACTCCTCAGCCACTTGGTGAACTCCCCAATACACAGTATACTCAATATGCTTAAGCAGCTCATCAAAACCCCCCACATGTTCGAACTCAAAAAGTGAAAACTCTGTTAGATGCCGATCGTCAACATCTGGTTCAGCTCTGAAACTCCTGATTAGAGTATAAACCTTCCCAGTATCTATCAGCTGTGATAGAATCTCTAGGTGTAGCTGGGCAGTCTGCGTTAAATAGGCGCGGCGACCAAAGTAATCTAGGTAGAACATCGTGGCCACGTTCTCACAGGCACCAGTTGCCTTCGTTATATGAGGCACTTGCACTTCAATAAAGCCTTGAGAATTCATGTAATCTCTAAATCCTTTAAGGAGCGCGGCTTCAACCTTTGCGACATGCAATCTCCTACCTACATCCATAATATCAGAGGAAGGGGTGATGCCCTTACAACTAATAGCAAGAATTATAAATAAATATTCTTTACATTGGCATGAAAACGGATTTTTACTTATATTAACCAGCTAATAATTATGCTAATTGTGGATGATGACAGGCCGGTATTTAGAGGCATAGAATAGTAGTGCCAATGAAAACTCGTTAAGGACTGTCTGACACACATTATATCTATCGATCAACGCCTTCCCCGCCAAGTTGGTATATATATTTTTAATAAAGGCTCTTAAGGTATTTAATATAAACTTATATTAACAATTAGCAAACACAGCCAGGTGTATAAATAATGAAATTCGCTAGAAGATGTAAACCGGGGGATAAGATACCCAGCAGTGGAAAGAAAGTAGCAATAATCGGGGCAGGGCCTGCCGGCCTAGGAGCAGCCGGCGAATTGATATGCTATGGACATGAAGTACATGTATATGACATGCTACCTGAACCCGGAGGGCTACTCATCTTTGGAATACCAGAGTTTAGAATACCAAAAGAAGGAGTTAGAAAAGGAGTTAAGGAGTTAATTGAACTAGGTGTGGTCTTCCACTTAAACACAAAAGTTGGAGAAGATGTCGAGTTTGAAAAAATATTGAATGACTTCGATGCAGTGCTTATAGCAACTGGTACATGGAAAAGCAGAAGACTCAACATACCGGGAGAAGATTTAGAAGGAGTATACCACGCATTAGAATTCATTGTTGATTATCATCTACACAAATATGGATATTCCGAACATGCCATAAAACTAAAAGACAGAGTTTTGGTAATTGGAGGGGGGTTAACCGCGGTAGACGCATGCTATTTAGCTCGTGACGCTGGTGCCGAAGAGGTATATTTAATATATAGGAGAACTAGGGAATTCGCACCAGCAGGAGTCAGAGAATTTAATAAACTAGAAGAAAATGGATTCAAGATATACGAACTAACCCAACCAATAGAATTCATAGGGGATGATGAAGGAAAACTTAAATACGTTAAAGCTATAAGAATGAAACTAGGAGAGAAAGACAGTTCAGGCAGACCACGACCAGTACCCATAGAGAATTCAGATTTTACAATAGAAGTCTCAGCAGTCTTAGTAGCAGCCGGAGAAATAGCCACACCCCCATTCGCAAACGAGAAGTATGGTATAGAAACGACAAAATGGAATACCATAAAGACAGATAAGGAGTATAAAACGACAAGAAAGGGTGTCTTCGCCGCCGGCGACGTCGTATCTGGACCATCACTAATAGGACCTGCACTAGCAAGCGGTAAGAAAGCGGCACTCTCGGTACACAAGTATTTGGAAACCGGGGAGTGGAAGTGGATAGAATAGTATTATAACCAATTAATAGCCTTTATAAACTTTTGAGGGAATATTAGAAATTATTGTTGGGGCCCGTGGTCTAGTGGCTATGACGCCCGCCTTACGCGCGGGAGGTCCCCGGTTCGAGTCCGGGCGGGCCCACCAAGCAGATCAATGAAGTTACTCTATATCCACCTTCTCCTTCCTAGGTCCTTGGCTCTCACTAAGCTTCCTCTCCAATTCCTCCCGACGAATCCTTATTAACTCCTCAATACCTCTAAGCACTTCCAACCTAGCCTTAATGAAATGCTTAATAACACCTCTGTATTTGTCTGGTGTCAAGGCAATCAATCTATCCTCTAATTCATCGATAAGCTTTAATAGACTGCCAAACTCATCTTTATTGCTCATCGTTCCCACGCTCCTCCATAAATATAAGATGTAGTCGATCATTAATCAACTTAGCCCTTATTAAACGCATCTTGTATGTAATTGCTGGAAGCGGTATTACAAGCGTAGTCGGTCCCATATCAGTATACAAAGTTACAAGCAATTCATCACCTATCCTTTCTATATCAAGGTCCTCCTTACCAACATATCGAACTGGAAAAATTATCTCCAACTCACCATCCTTATGATGAACCTCTATCCCCACATCCTTATAAAATACAGATGCAGGATCATCATCACCATATACTTCCTTAGCAGCTTCAAGAAGCAACTCTATACCCTTCAATTCCCTATCAAACAACTTTAACCTCCGGATAGGCAAAGGATAAAATGTATCTTCCAACTCAACTATCAATTTTGCCTGTGCATCAACCCACTCAGACAAATAAGTGTCTTTCAATACCTTTGGAAACACCTTATTAACTACGATTAGATCCGGATTCAAACCATACAAAACCGCTTGAATATACGTCCTTCTCGTATTATTGATACTGAAAGAATCGGGGTTCGTAACCAAGCGAACACTAGTAACGTCATGATTCAAGATATAATTTTTAATCCGCTCAATTCTATCAACTATCTCCAGACCTTTATCAATACTCTCCCGGTCGGGAGCAGGAACACCCACAACAGGCTCCAAGATCTTACTCATACTAGCAATGGGTGAAACAAGCTTAAGCACCCTCCTACTAATTTTACCCATCAAAGCCGGTATATACAGGAAACGTAGAGCCTCACCACTAGGAACCATGTCAACGACAATACAATCAAAAGAATGCTTCTCAATAATCTCATCCAACTTAAGTATAGTGGCGATGCCGGTCATACCTGGCATTGCAGCCAGTTCATAGGCAATAATCTCATCTATCCCCCTACTTCTAAATATAGATGCAATATAATCCATCAACACTCCATAATGTTGGGCAGCCTCCTTAACAGGATCCACATTCAAAGCATATAAATTATCCCGAATTCTAGTTATATCCCGATCCACACTCACCTGAAAAGCATCACTTAGAGAATGGGCGGGATCGGATGATATTATCAACGTATCATATCCCAATTCCGATAGTAATAGAGAAGTTGCTGCAGATATTACCGACTTTCCCGTACCGCCTTTACCAGTAAAGAATATTATCCTGTTAACACTCATACTCATAATAATAAACCAACATTGACTTAATACGTCATAATTTATATAGAAATAGATTATGAAACCAGCATGATATACACGATATTACTTTGTTGGGATGTATGCACTCGATCTAGTAGCACCTACACCAGGCTGACCATGCCTAACTTCCTTAATGGTACTAGCAAACTCACCAAGCCTCCTGCCAACCATCTCTGGCTTGATTTCAACCGGCACATACTCTTTACCATTATATACATGTATCGTCAATCCAACCATTATGGGCAATATAACCATTTCCCTCACATGTGTTCTTATGGGCTTATTATATTTACCCTCAACCGCCTTCTTAACTTTCTCCAATAGCTTCTTACCTTCAGGGCCAAAGTTACGTCTCAATAAATATCTCCTCTCCTTAGCGGGAACCAACCTAGCAAAAGACTCCAGACTCATCTTCTTTAATTCCTCAATTGTATATCCACGATACGTAAACTGTTTCTTTACCATACTCCAACCCCATTAAAACTACATAAGCATAAATATTTAAATCTACTTCTTCCTTCTACCAGTCCTTCTAGCACCAAAGCTACCGACCTTAGCTCCAGGAGGTGCATTCTTCGGCACAGTCTTCGGCTTACCCACATGCTGATGAGACCCACCACCAAATGGATGATCAACCGGGTTCATAGCCACGCCTCGAACCCTCGGGAAACGCTTAGGAGCCTTAGCCTTAAGCCAATGATACTTCTTCCCAGCTTTTAAGAAAGGCTTATCCACCCTACCACCAGCAGCAACGTTCCCAACGACAGCCCTAGCATTCGGATTAACAACTATACTCTTACCGGAGGGCAACAAAACCTCAATACCACCAGCCGAAGGCCCGATAATCTGTGCATATGTTCCCGATGCACGGGCAAACTTACCACCGTCACCCGGTCTCTTCTCCACATGGGATATAATAGTACCTGGGGGGATATCCTTTATCCTACGTATGTCACCAGGCCTAACCTCACCCTCACCATAAATGCTAACTTCCTGTCCGACATACATACCTTCAACTGCATTCAAATAGAAAACTTGACCCTCTTTAGTCTTTAACATAGCCAGGGGCGTCCCCCTACCCGGATTATGAAATATATCTACAACAACAGCAGTAGTCGGACCTTCAAACTCCGGAATAAATGCAGGAGCAACACTCTTACCACTAGATCTAAACAGCGGGGACCTACCCTTTCTTTGAGCCAAAATTCGCTTACCCATTCATCACCACCTCACAAGATGCCGAGGGATGTAGCAACCTTCATAGCATCATCCAAAGTATAAAATGTAATTATAGCCTTCTTCTCACCTTTATGCGTATTCATTATATTCACTTTCTTGACCCTAACACCAAAATACTCTGATATAACTTTCTTAAGTATGGGTTTAGTAGCCTTTTTATCCACAATTAAAGTAATCTTATTTTCACGCTCAACCATCAACACACTCTTCTCTGTAATCAAGGGATATTTAACATACTTATAGAACTCTTCCACCCTAGCCACTTCCAATCACCCTTAATACCTTAACATGGGGATAAAGACGCTCAACGACTTTATTAATAGCAGATTCAGTCCACACCGTCAACCGGCCCGGAACCCCTCCAGGAGCCAGATGAATCACCGAAACATCATCAGCACTAACTACATCCACACCTATAATATTCCTAGCCGCCTTAAAAATCCCTCTATCCTGTGAATATACAATCAAGGGTCCCCTCCTAACCCGCTTACCACGTCCACGCCAAGAGGATTTACCTCCCCTACGTTTAACATTCTCCTTTACCCTTAGTATATCGGGTTCTAAACCTAATATTCTAAACGTCTCCATCAAGACACTGGTCCTACCAATCGTCTCCAACTCATCACTAACAACAAGAGGGATGTTCAATACATTATCAATAATGTGTCCACGCTTAGCAACCAACTCCTTAACACCAGTAGCGGCGACCGCATACGCAGTAGCCAACTTAACCTCCTTACGATTAATTCTTTTGTAAATCTTCTTCTCAGGAGTAGTTACATGAGGTCTTCTTCCACCCCTAGCCATCGTAACAATTGCAGCAGTACCCCTCAAAGGACCATGCTTAATTCTAGGCACCCTAGCCAAACCCAGACCCACTCCAAAGAACTCCGCAGACTTATCTCTACCAGCCCTAGGATACCTACCCTTAGGCTGAAGCCTATGAGTAAATTGGAAAACGAAGACCCTCCGCACAATATCTTCCCTTACACCTATTTTAAATATAGGTGGAGCCTCAACCTCCTTAACTACTGAGCCAGCCAAATCGAAGACAGGAATCTTATCTACCATGACAGATCACCACTAATGAGGCGGCCTATAAATATATGTGATAGTTACAGGCTTCATCAACTCTTCATCGACAGGCCTAACAGTAAACCTCATCTTAATTAGTCTCTTAGCAGGTCCAGGCACAGACCCCTTCAACAACAGATACTTAGACCTCAAAACACCATATCTTCGGAAAGGCCACTGACCCTCTTCCTCCTCAGCATTCCTAATATCCATAATCTTAATATGATAGATCGTCCTTCTATGGAATCCGGTTTGACCCCCAAGAGGAACTGTGTACTTAGTAGCAGATGGTTTCCACGGACCTAACGCACCGGGTTTTCTACGTGACTTCCTAGATTTATGGGATAAGAGTTTGATACCCCACCTCTTCACAGGCCCTTGGAATCCTTTACCCTTAGTTACAGCAATGACGTCTATAACATCACCAGGCTTAAAGACCTCAGTAACATCTACCTCGCCACCCAACTTACCGACCGCATAATTAAATTGATCTTGTATGCTGCTGCCACCACCGAGCTGTAACTCAAAGACTTCAGGAGTCTTCTTATGAATACCGGCCTTAACAGGCTGTGTCGAGACTAAAAGACGCAGTATCTTAACCATATCCAAGTTCTTCTCTATCTCCTCCAAATTCATCTTAGCGGTTGCAGTAGACAATGTAACTATCCTACGTTTAACAAAATCAGGCACCGACTCTGCATACGCAGTCTTAAACAACCTCAACCTATTATGAACCCCATCCATAACATATGCATTAATCCCAATAACAAACAAAGGGGGCGTCTCGACAATCGTTACAGGGGCAAAAACCTCCTGCCCAACATAAGGACTATACTTATACTCCTCAACATAGTAAATATGGGCCATCCCAGCCTTATATCCAGCAAAGCCCAAAGGCTTCACTTCAGTACTTGTTATAGACGGCCAGAATTTAATAGTAGGATTTAGAGACCTAGCTCTCTTTCTCGGACTAAATGCCAACGATCCACGCTTCGGGGCATGCTTCTTTCTAGCACCCATCCAAACTTCCCTCCAGTCACCCTACTCTCATAAATCTATTAAACGGTAGTATATAACTGTTATCTAACTAAATCAAATTTAATATTTAAATTGAGATAAACACTAACAACTATTTAAGCAATTCAACCACAGCCCTCAATGTGGATAACGCTATACCAACTGCCTCCTCAACACGAATAGTTTCGGTTCCCTGCCCAGTCACAAGATTAACAAAGTAATCGAAGACATCTTCTGGTTTCAGACCATAATAATTTAGGATCTCAATTAAACCATATCCGTGACTACCAAAAACTATTAATATATCATCACTGGAAGCCATATCTTTAAACAATTTATCCTTCATCTCATAGTATAAATCGCCATATTTTGATGTACCTATCTTTAGCGCCTTAATATTTTCCAGAAAAACAGGAAGCTTCTCCCTAACCCGGATAACCTTATAACCAGTGTAAACTCCATTAATAACTAGTTCTCCCCTTAAATATTTACTAGTCACCTTATCAATCCTCACCGCATATATCCTCCCCATAATAAGCTTCTCTTCAACCAAGGCAGGCTTATCCAAACCAACATCTAAAACCGTCCCCTCACGTGAGTAACCAGTTGGGGTTCCCAACCTAACCTCAGGCAACTCCAAATCCTTTATGGGCTTCCACTCCTTATACAACTCCAAGTTAATTGGAGGCGCTATACCTACATAAGATAAGTCCCTATCTATCGGAAACAGAAGCTTCCTCAGATAAGGAGGCGTAGCCATATACCGAAAGAGTTTAATTACCTGCTTAAGTGATTCAGAATCTGAAGAAAGGGGATCCCTATAAATATAAATATTATCAACTTTGTAGATACTGCAGAACCGAGCTATAGTAGCCACAGCATATGTTCTTTGTATAAGGGAGTCAAGATGTGCAGTAAAGGATGATGGAATTGCTATACTTATCCTCATATCAACCACACCACAGTAAAATACAGAATAAAGGGGTATAAAATTATTCCTTCTTACCTAGGGCCTCCTCTATAATATCAATTCCACGGCTAGCACCCACAACATCCGCCCCTGCAGCAACAACATCCAAAAATTGCTTCAAAGACCTTATACCACCAGAAGCCTTCAATTTTATATCACCAGATAACCTACTCCTAATATATTGAACATCCTCAATGGTAGTACCCCTGGGCCCATGGCCAGTGGAAGTTTTAAAGAAATCAGGACCAACCTCATTAACAATATCAATAGCCGCATCCAACTCTTGCTTGTTCAAAACAGTAATCTCAACAATAAACTTAATAGGCACACCATACTCCTCAGCCACCCTCTTTTTAATTAAATAGGCTTCCTCTTTAAACCTTTTCAGATCACCAGCCTTCAACAAATATACATTCATCACGATATCTAACTCGTCAGCACCACTGTTTATGCAAAATTCCGCCTCCCTTATCTTAACTTCGGGAGATGTATATCCATATGGAAAAGCAACCACCGAAACAACCCTCGAAACCCCACCCACCCACTCAACCACATCCTTTATAAAATATGGATGAATGACAACAGCTCTGACCCTGTAATAAGTACTCTTACTAACAAAATGTAGGAGAGAATCCCTATTTACATCCAGCTTCAGCAAGGTATTATCCAATCTACTAGCAATAAATCTAACCAAATCACTCATAGGAATAATTTATAGTTGGATTTCCTACTTAAGGGGGTATATTCTAAATAAGCAATATTTATCCCCAGTAGCAACACACTTAAGCTCCTTTACCACAACCCGAGAATGTAATAAACGACTAATTAATCCCTCAATGAAGCCTGTGGTAAAACGCGACGACGCTTCATCGGAAGCTTGAACAGAACACTCAAACAGATCATTAATATAAACGTCTATGTAATCATTTGTTATCTCGATATTAGTTAACTTCCCCCACCCAAAGTCAATCATAAATTTGCTAAAATACTCTGCGGCTTCGCTTAAATTCGATTCATCTACCGCTTCCAGCATCATTTCATAGAATTTTCTACCAGTGATGACACCTAAATGATAAGCAAGCGATTCAGCAGCACCCTCACCCAATGCCTTCTTAGACTCCTCAATTAAAATTCTAAGAAAATCGCCAGGTATAATAGCAACTCTAGTTTTTTTAAAATATAATGGAAATATGCCCTGTATATGCACGTTATTTGACAATTTATACTAACCCCCAAACATATAAATATTTTTCTCAATATTTAATATTAAATGCCCCATTGATACATATTTATATAAAAAGTAAATACTAGTAAATATCGAGAAAGATTTTAAGAATACGCCTACGAGAAGCCGAAACTTAACTGGCTGCCATGTAACATAAGGTATGTATTCCAAAAAATATTTACAAACAACACGTAATCAAATAATATTTTATGTATGATAAAGAGAGGAGGAGCATTTAAACCTAATTTACTAATATTTGTCTATGAAGAACGACTAGACTACACACCTTCACACCAATAATAGTCAATAAAGAAAAGTTGATCAGGAGGCCGTGGAGGAACAATGCCACTGAGACCAATTAAATACCTTATTAGGATATAGAGGTGATTATGAGTTGACATTCCCAGAAGATTTCTGGTGGGGGGTTAGTTCGAGCGGATTCCAATTCGAAATGGGTGATAAGGAAGGTAGATATATAGACCCTAACACGGACTGGTTTAAATGGGTACACGACCAACACAATATAGCAAAAGGGATCGTGAGTGGAGATTTCCCAGAGAATGGTATAGACTATTTAACCAGGTTCAGACAAGATCATCAATTAGCGAAAGAGATGGGATTAAACACATACAGGTTAGGCATAGAATGGAGCAGAATATTTCCTATATCAACCAAAGATATAGAAGTAGATGTAGAAGTAAAAGATGATAGATATGTAAATAAAGTAAAGGTAGATGATAGAGATATAGAGGAGCTCGATAAACGAGCCAACACAGCATACGTGAAACTCTATAGAGAGATAATTAAAGACTTAAGAGAAAAGGGGTTCCGAGTAATAATATGTTTAAACCACTTTACTCTACCTATATGGATACACGACCCAATAATTGCTAGAAAAACGAGGCTTAAGAAAGGAGCTCTAGGGTGGCTCGACAAACAAACAGTAGTCGAATTCACGAAATACGCGGCATATATAGCGTATAAATTTGGGGACTTAGTCGATTACTGGGCAACGTTCAATGAACCCATGATAGTCGCTGAAACCGGATATCTCAAAATGGAAAGGTTTCCACCTTACTATAGAGATATGGGACTTCCTCCTAGACTGGAAAAATCGGCCTTTGCCAAAGCAGTGATAAATATAATTTATGCACATGTTAACGCTTACGAAGCCATAAAAAGATGGGATAGGGAGATTGCCTACGATGATAACAAGTCCCCCAGTTATGTTGGATTGATACATAATATGATGCCTATCCAACCGTATAGAGAAGATAATGAGACGGACAGACTAGCTGCAGCTTTCATGAGCCATATACATAACGAGTATATATTAGAAGCAGTAGTCAATGGCTGGCTGGACAAAAACTTCAACATGAATAAAGATAAAGGAGAAAACATACCCAGAATTAAAGGACATTTAGATTGGTTAGGAATAAATTATTACTGTAGAGTCGTAGTCAAGGGAAAACTGAGACTATTAGCAAGAATAGTATCCGGCTTACCAGCATTTCTTGAACCAATTGCTGGATATGGATTTATGGCGGGGGAACTAAAATCCAATTTGTCTATAGATGGGTATCCAATAACAGACATAGGGTGGGAAATATATCCCGAAGGATTAAAGGAAGCCATATCCATTGCCAGCAAATACATTAAACAGATACTTATAACCGAGAATGGCCTAGCAGATAAGCAAGACAAACACAGAGCTGCATTTATAGTTACACATCTAAAAACGTTGGAGGAAATAATTGAAAGCGAAAAAATAAATATCTTAGGATACCTACACTGGGCACTAACAGACAACTATGAATGGGCACATGGATTCAAAATGAAATTTGGACTATATGAAGTGGACTTAAAAACAAAAGAAAGAATACCTAGACCTAGTGTAAAAGTCTATAAAACCATCGTGTTAAAAAACGGCGTCCCAGAAGACCTACTATTCAAGTACAAATTAAAATAGAATATAACTATATTCGCACACCTACTTTTCAAACAATAAGACCAGACCAAGAAGGAGATATGTAGAAAACGCCCCTAGATATACCACCAAAAAATGCAATGGAAACATCAAAGCTTCCCATGCAACAAACAATACATAGGTTGAATTACCAGTAAATGCATCTATAAGAAAGCCGAGCCCCAACCCAGTAAATGTAAATCCAACGACCTCAATCAACAAGTTGCTGAAACACGCACCTAAGACCTTTCTAAATTTCAACCTATATATAAAATTAACTAAAAAGCCTACAATAAAACTGGGCAAAAAAGCTATTATTAATAGCACCGACGCCCAAGCCAGATCGACACCCGAACCCCATATAATTCTCCAGTATATAGGAATAAGATTAAATACAAATGAAACGATAGCTACAAAATGCAACAGTAAAACCCCGATTAAAGCAGGAATAAACCGCATCACCCACCACCGTAAAATAGCCTAATAAACTCATTAGCTTTCAGAAAACACCCTTCTTTAATCTAGCTATAGATTCACCACATCCAGTATAAATTAATATAATTGCCACAATCAGTAAAACACCCGCAACCACATTAACCCCAGGAACAGCTAATAGAATTATGCCCACCAATAATAGGATGCCGGCAGTATTAAGGCTTTTAGATACCCCCTCCACCTCACCCAGTCTTATAAGCATAATGGAGAACAATATAGAACCAATAAAAGCCAAAATTACACCGATGACCATAGAGGCAAAAAACAATCCAAACATACTCATCATATACATAAACATTGGCGCAATGTTAGGAGGCATTCCAAAAGGCGCCCAAGATTGCTCCCATGTAGATGGCGATGATATAAACATTAAATATATATACATAACACAAAGAGATAACACGATAAGCACAAAACCCACCGTGGCTAGAACTGCACCTACACGCCCTACACCGAGTCTACTACTATCGTATCTTTTTAGATAACTAGTAGCCGAAAACCAAAAATAGTAACCAAGAACAATAAGCAATTCAGATATAATGAAACCCACGAATAACATAGTAATTAATGAGAAAAAGTCGGTAATAACCGAAGGGGGATGTACATTAGGGGGTAGATTAAAGAAGAGTCTTACATATATCGAAAACAACATGACCACAAACAGAAAAACTATAAGTACATATGAGATAATTTGTAATGAAGCCCCCCTCCTAAGTCTCCTAAGACCCTCAATCAAAAGCTCAGCATCCCCAGACATATTACCAAATAATATACTTTATTAACCCTTTTTATTAAAAATAACAGCGCATACTTGATTAGTATAATTTATCTACCTTTTATATAAAATCTATATATAAACAGAAATTCTATAACTATTAACAATACATTAATAAGTATTATTATGTATAGAAACCAGCCATAAATCGTGCTTGCCAAATATACTATGAACAACATTACAAAGATAGAGACTAAAAAGAGGGTGGAGACCACTATATTTAGTATATCGATAGACCTCGAAACCATGTAACTTGTAGCATCCCTAGTTAAATCATGAAGTATAAGAAAGATGTTGAAGAAGGAAGTAAGAACCAAAATAATCATCCATTCCCCAATGATTTTTATGATTTCTAGCTCAACGGGGGATAGATACATCTCAAGACCCCTACATTAATTATTATATTTTCGATAGAAAATTAATTAAACTCTAAAATATCCCTCCAACTTTTCAATACTTTGGAAACACTTTCTTCTCCCTTTCCCTAACTCCCTCCTAGAATCTTTATCTGCGCTACTTTTAGGAAGCATATCTCTAGTTTCAATCATTGGTTAAACTCTGTAGAGGGCCGACTTCTTCTTACACCCTTTTTATTAAGCCATGTATAGTAGTCCCTCTCAGCATAAACGCCTATATCTCGAGAACTATCCTCTTAACCAATTCACTTTTATTTCTAAGTAAATTAACAGCGTCTTCCAATCTAGATAATGGAAATCTATGGGATATTGATTTATCTAGGGAGATACCCATTCGCTGGATAAGGTCCACCAGTTCTACTAGATCTCTATGCGTATGATCCTCAAACCCATAAATCCTCTTCTCACCCGACATTATCTCCGAGAAATCAATCTCAAAGGATTGATTTATCAAACCACCCACAACTATAGCTCCTCCCTTCCCCACAAGATTAATAGCGAGGGCAACGGTATCAGGCAAACCAACATACTCAAAAACTATATCAAATCCACCTCCTAAATCGCCGACCACCCTATTAATAGCCTCCAAATCACTCAAATTAAGAAATAGATCCGCACCAAAATCATATGCAATGTCTTCCTTCCTCTCATCAATATCAAATCCTGCAATGTACTTGGCTCCCAAAACTCTGGATAATAACACAGCATGTAGCCCTACTCCACCCAGACCCACTATAGCCACAGACTTACCCCACACACCACCAATCTCCCTAATGGCATGATAAGGAGTCACAACAGCACAACCCAAAATAGAAGCCTCGACCAATGAAAGATTACTAGGTACCTTAACTACACTCCTCTATGGAACTATAATATATTCCTGGAAGGTTCCATGGGCCTCAAATCCATGATAAAAAGCCTCCCCACACCGATTTTCATAGCCCGCTACACAGTATCTACAAACACCGCAACTCCGTACATAGTCTATTACTACATTATCACCCTCCGAAACACTTTTTACACCATCTCCTACACCCTCCACTACACCACTTCCCTCATGACCCGGGACAATCGGTTCTATACCATATTTAAACCGACCATCCATATAATGTAGATCCGAGGCACATAAACCAGCGTATTTTAGTCTAACAAGCACCTCCCCGGAACCCGGTTCAGGAACGGAATATTCATCCATATATAAACCCTTCTTGTAACTATACAATGCTCTAATCGGCATAATGGATCCCTAATCAAAATATCTTTTCTCTACAGTTCTTAGAGCTTCCTTAAAAATACTAAGACCTTTCTCAGCCAAATCCACAGTCAATACCAATGGTGGTAAAAACCTAGCCACATTATGGAAATGCCCACCAATCTCTATAATAAGCCCCCGTTTTACACACTCTTTTCTGAGCTCCTTCGCCAAATCTGGCGCCGGCTCCCTACTTCGCCTATCCTTAACCAATTCCACACCCAACATAAGTCCGCGGCCCCTCACTTCCCCCACAAGTCGACTCTGATCCTCAATCTCACCTAGACGTTTTAACATGTATTTCCCAAGATTAGACACATGTTCAAGAATATTATTTTCCTCCAAGAACTCGAGATAGGCCAATCCACCAGCCATAGCAGGGAGAAAACCCCTGAATGTCCCAATATGAGCCCCCGGCCTCCATACATCCATCTCCTTCTTATACATAATGCCTGAAAGAGGAAACCCGATTCCGCCACCTAAAGCCTTTGACATTGTCATAACATCTGGGGTAACCCCATAAAGTTCACAAGCAAAAAGTTTGCCGGTCCTACCTAACCCAGACTGAACCTCATCTATGATCAAGGGGACACTATGCTTATCTGCAACTTCCCTTAATCCTTTAATAAACTCCTCAGGAGGAACTATACTCCCTCCCTCACCTTGAATAGGCTCTACAATAACCCCAGCGACGTCACACACACCTGAAGCGGGGTCCTCGAGAATATGATCAATATATTTTAAGCACGCTAACCCACACCCCGGATAGTTAAGGCCGAAGGCACATCTATAGCAATAAGCATAAGGTACAAATTGGACAGGCTGACCCAGTGGCATATATGCCTCCTTGAAAAATGTATCTCCAGTTAAAGCAAGAGCAGTCCCCGTCATTCCGTGATAAGCACCCTCGAACGAAATCATTATATGCCGTTTAGTATAGTATTTAACTAACTTTACTGCCGCTTCCACAGCATCCGATCCGGTAGGCCCTCCAAAAATAACCTTAGCATTATCTTTCAAATCACCTGGAGCAAGGGAAACAAGCCTCCTAACTAATTCCTCTCTTACCGAGGTCGCTAAGTCAAGCGTGTGAATCAGCCTAGCTTCCTGCTTTCTAATAGCCTCTAGAATATATGGATTCGAATGCCCAGCAGATACTACAGCGGCGCCACCAAAGAAATCTATATACACATTTCCATCAACATCTCTCAGAGTAGCCCCCTTAGCCTCCTCAATAGCGACGGGGATACCCCTAGAGTAGGTGACGGCAGATCCCTCATAGCTTCTCTGGAGACCTAAAATCTGTCTAGATTTAGGACCAGGTACATCAGTAATGATCTTAGGTGCATTATCAAAATGCAGTGTTTTCAAATCAATTTTCAATTATTATCACCTTGGTCGAAAAAGAAAGATGGAAGAAAGATGATAAATAGGGGATTTAACCTATCTTAAACCAATTAGATATGCCATCTCTATCAAGATCAATGATCAATGCCTTCAACTCTCCGTACTGATATTCAGACCCTGGATTGAAGACAAGCGTCCTCTTAATCCGATCATATCCAGGCGATTCATGGATATGGCCATGAAGACCCAATAATGGCTGATATTTCTCCATGAACTTATATACCGATTTACTTCCAACATGCTGAGTCTCCAATTCACCTAGTTTATAGACCGGCTGCAGATTTTCATCGAGCTTTGGAGCCAAATCTATAGTTGTTCCATATGGCGGCTCATGGAAATTACATATCACCTTATTCCATGCGACAGATACTCTATTAGCCTCTTTCTCAAGCTTCTTCCAAAGCTTCGAGTCACTAACCTCTCTAGGCGTGTTCCAAGGGGTTTCCGTCGTATAATCCATGCTAATTACTTGATAGCCCAATGGAAGCTCAACGACCCTCTCCAATGGATAAATAATTTTATTGGACTGTTTGAGAACATCGTCAATCTCAAATATATCATCGTTTCCTGGGGTCATTATAGTAACTATATCCCCGACAATTTCCTCCAAAACACCGATTAAGTGTCTAGTTTCCTCTATAGTTACATCCTTAAACAGCCTATCCAACTTAGCTGGGTCCTCCTTAATTTCCTGAACCTCATCTTGCGAGAGTACCACTGGATAAGCAGCCCTAAACCTAATCTCATTCATGACCCTTTCTAAGTCCTCCTTGGATTTAGCCGTAAACTTGTTTCCGCGGAATGAAGCCTCATACTTATCTCCTTTGTCAATTATGGGCACTATGACTTTTCCTGTTAAATCGCCGCCTATGATAAGTACATCTACTTTATGTTCTCTGCAAGCTCCCACAGCTTTTCTGATAATGAGCTCATTTCCATGAGCATCAGCGACGTACATCAATCTTAATGTATCCATCTTCCCTACACTCTGCTATGCAGGCGGAACCTCCTTAAATATCTTCTCCACATCAACACCCTTGGACTTGTTGTATGCAGCGTAACCTATGAATGCAAGCATTGCGAACACAATCCAACCAACGAACCACCAGAAGGATATCGGATCGCTGGCAACCTCACCGATGGCAGTGGTTAATAACCAAGTCATTGCCACACCGCCTATAAAACCGACTATAGTCACTATGGGTATTCCACCTATTTTACCTGTGAAGCCGCTCTCGAACGCCCTAGGCCTGAAGTATGGCAGTAGCATAGCAGCCCATGAAGCTAATAACCACCTAACAATAACCATGGTGACCACACTGATAGCATATATCCATGGATTAACTGCAGCTAGGAATACAAGAAGTGCTGATGCTACTGCGGTCAGTAATATAGACCAGTGTGGAGTGCTGAATCTCCTATTTACGTCTGCTAGGAACTTGGGTGCGAATCTATCGAATGCTAATGCAAATGTGATCCTTGAAGGAATTATCATGTATACAGGGAGGCCGTTCAATACCCATATTGCGACGGTAAAAGTAATTATAACTGCTGCCCACGGTGCAACTCCACCGACTAGAGAAGCCAGCATTACTGCAAGTGTAGGAGTCTGCACAGGGTTAATAGACAATTGGTCGGCTCCATGACCGCCATACATTACATAGTTATAGAATGAATTGAATTTTCCGAATACGAAGAGAGTCGGCACTGCAATTAAGAGGTAGTATATCAATATGAATATCATTGCACCAGTTACACCATATAAGAAGGATTTCTTGGGTCTAGATACCTCTCCCGCCAAGTAGTTAGAGAACTCCATTCCCCAGAAAGCATATGCAGCAGCAACCACGGCTGCCAGAGTTGCACTCCAACTCCAACCACCAGGCCAACCCCAAACATCTGCACTTCCAGTAGCTCCAGCAATATAGTCGGCCCATCCATTTTGCGTAGCGACACGCACTATCTCATCATATGCCCCCGCTCCGTAGGTGGCGTCCCATAGATTTTTGACCGCTCCCGGGCCCATCAATAGTCCCCATAGCCCAACTCCGATGGTTACTACTCCACCAATTATAGCTACAGCCACCAGGAAGTTAACCAAGTATTTAAACACCCTAATACCAAGCAGATTAGTTATAGTGAATATCACTATGATAAGGATTCCTAGGCCTATTCCAACCTCTACAGAGCTAGACATCCACTCTCCAAGAGAGACCCATGCTTGATTGTGAAGTGCGTAGCCAGCTTGGATGAGGAAGCTCCCCCAGTACCATCCCTGGAAATAGGCTAGTGCACCGACGATCCAGACATGACAACCCCATGAAAGGATAGCCTCTATATATCCAAGAAGCGGATGTAACACCCTAGATATAGCCACATAATCAGAGGCTGTTCGCGGCATCGCTATCGTTAGGAATACTACTGAGAAAGCTGCAAACGCCAGCATCACGAAGCCTAGGATCAATGAGAGGGGATAATTAGCACCCGGCGTCTCATACAGCTGCCACTCCGTTAGGTTATATATTCCGTCGGCAATCACGTACGCTAATCCTATAGTCATAACAGTCCAAGGACCGATTTCCTTGATAAGTCCAGAGGCCCTCCTAACGAAAACAACCTCCTCCTCGCCCATATAATCACCAAACGAGAAGTTGACTTAACAATAATAAGATTTCGGATAACGAAAATAAATATTTTCCTAAATTTATGTCAAATTTGTAAATAAAGGACTAAGATCTTGGAACATGTTCAGGAGAAGCCGCATTAAAAGAGAACCTACCATCCCGCGAACATTCTCACCTTCTCATCTGGTACCCGACCATGTTCGACATCATCAATCGCTTTATCTATCAGATTAACTGCTTCATCCACATGCTCTCTATTAATTATAAGGGGAGGGGTTAACTCAATGACATTTGAATGCATCCCGGTATAGGCAGTTAATAAACCCAGTTCCCACATTCTATACACCGCCTTAGCAGTCTCAGCTGAGGCTGGGGCCTTCGATTCCCTGTCCATAACCAACTCAATTCCTAATATAAGGCCCTTTCCTCGAACATCACCAATTAAATCATGATTAGCCATAACTTCTTTCAGGGATCTAAGCAGATAATCTCCCATTGAAGCTGCATTATCTGCTAAGTCATTATCCAAAATAACATCGAGTGTTGCATGGGCTGCTGCTATACTGACTGGATTAGGGGATAATGTAAACAAATGAGTCCCTTCATACTTGTCAGCTATATCTTCACGCATTAACGCCATACTTAATGGGAATCCCGAAGCCATCGGTTTACCCATCGTTATTATATCTGGCTTTACCCCAAAAGTATCTGATGCAAAGAACTTCCCAGTTCTACCGAATCCAACCTTAACTTCATCCATCACATAGGCCAAATCATATTTCTTGATAACTTGGAAAAGTTTTCTATGGAAATCTGGAGGGGGAACAACATCACCACCGTCACTCTGTACCGGCTCTACAAAGACCCCGGCGAATGTGTCGCCAGGATAAACAGTGTCTAACAAATATTCAATATACTTAACACACTTCAAGTTACATCCCGGATATCTAAGTCCCCAGAGACACCGATAACAATATGGATATGGAACTTTAATTACCTCCTTATATGGAGACAGCATAGCTTGAGCCTTATGCCCAGAGACTGAGTAAGAGCCAAGCGTCTGCCCATGATAAGCCCCTATAAATGAAACCATTCTTTCCCTCCCAGTAACCAGCAAAAGCAACTTATAGACTCCATCATTAATATCAGACCCAGAATGCCCGAACACAGCCTTTTTACCTTCCGACACACTCGAAACCCCCCGTATCCTCTCAACATACTCGATGGCCTCAACATATGGAAATGTTGTATAAGAAGCGGAAATGAATTTCTTGAGCTGATCGGAAACCTTTTCTATTACCCTCGGATGAGAATGCCCAACGTTAGCCACCGCCCACGAGGCATTAAAATCTAGATAACGCCTATCCTTAACATCCCAGACATAGACTCCCTCCATCCTCTTGATAATCATTGGATAGAAACGTATATACACTGTAGAACCAGTTACTTTCCTTTCTCGCTCAAGAAGAGAGAATAGATCTGGAAAATCTCCGCTCATGCCTAAAAGTGAAAATATTGGTTAATTAGGTAATTAAATTTAATACCTTGCCTCCATCCACTTCCTCTAGAATAGGGAGCCATTATCCCAATCGCTAATCACCAGCCCATCAATAGACTCTATTGCATTACGAACTTTCTCGTAATTCTCCTCTGGAACTATCAATAGGATACCGCCTTCCCTACCATCCCCCCTAATCAAAGCCCTCCTCACATGCTCCATAGGTTGCAAATGATAACCGTTGAAACCATAGTGCTTATAAGTATCCCTTAATATAAAGTAAATAGCACGTTTACCTCCATCCATAAATATAAGGAACCCGGCTACTCCGGTGAAGTGTCCAACCGCCCAATTCCATAATCTAAAACTCTCAGGTTCCGCCCAACTGAGCAACAGAGGCATAAACCCATATTCGGGAGAAGTTGGATCAATTAAATGCGTTGTTCTCAGATTAAGTATTATCTGGAAGTCAGTATCCCGAGCCAAATTAATTAAGGTTCTAACTAGCCTACTAAATCTCCTCTTACTAAAAAATATTCTTCTTCCTTTTCTAGATGCTATAGGTATAGTTTTTAGCTTTCCTTGGCACACCTCCTTAACTGCATGTATAAGGCCTTGCACCGACGTCCCACTCTCCACTTCCTTATCGGTGTATGGCAACTCATATTTATAGAGAATCTTGTGATATTTTTGTTGGGCCTCCCCAAGCGATAATTTACCCTCCTCCACAGCCCTCAAAACCCTTTCACGTTCCTCGGCTTCATATTTCATAAGCCTGGTGCGAGCTAACATAGATAAGTAGTCCTCATCAATTTCATATCCGTTATGTGTCTTAAATCCATATGCAAGCAATATTGGCGCTAGGGAATAAGGGCCACAGCTCTCCGATCTCTGTGACGGCATGTCCTTGTAGTATTTATGGATCTCCCGAGTCCTCTTAAGTAAGACTAGAGATATTCCCACCATATTCAATAAGCCTCCAGTAGATACCGCCTCTCAAACTCGGTGACCTCACTATGATACAAGTACCAGTGATATTTCTTAATCTTTATGTATTCATCTATCAAGACATCTCCCCAGACCTTCCTGAAAAACTGATCATTCTCCAATGCCCTAACGGCGTCTATCAGGAATTCTGGATACCTAGTCCAGCCCTTAGCTTTCCTCTCATCCTCAGAATATGTGAAGGGGTCTTCTAGACATGGTTCACTTGGATCCAGTTTTCTCCTGATTCCATCTAACCCGGCCGCTATAATACTGCCTATCATCAAATATGGTTGGGCAGTAGCATCCACAAATTTCAACTCAAGATTAAATGACTTACTTGGATTTCTATTATCAGGTAAGGGGATCCTTACGGCGGCCTCCCTATTTTGCGGCCCCCAACACTTGAATGCAGATGCCCAATTATGCGGTATCAACCGTTTATATGAATTAACGCTTGCAGCTGTTATAGCCATCAAGGGTTCAAGATGGTGGAGCAAGCCACCTATGAAATAGTATGCAGTATCACTCAACAGATACTTATCCTTCTCATCATAGAACACATTAACTCCATCCTTCCACAGACTAATATGTATATGCATGCCACTCCCAGGAATATTTGTAGCTGGTTTGGGCATAAATGAAGCAATTAGATTATATTTTCTACTGACCGCCCTAACCAACTCCCTAAACATGATTAACGCATCACCAGCTTTGACCGGGTGGTAAGGCTTTAGGGAAAATTCATGCTGACCTTTACCATATTCAGGGTAATAATGGTGAAGATCTATACCCATCTCTTTGGCATATGACATTATCTCATTAACAACATACTCAGCCATATTCATTCCAAGCGTGGAGAAGCAGAGGTGTCTATCTAGAGGTTCAAGTTTGGGTAGTGTATCTGCCTTGAAGAAGTATAACTCGGGCTCCACACCAATCCAGATCTCATAGTCAATCTCTTCAAGCATTTTCTTAAGTAATGGCCGAGGATCAACCTCAAACGGCTTCATGTCAGGGGTATAAAAGTCTCCAATAACTTGCGCTGTATTCCTACTGTATGGGAGAATACGGAAAGTATCTAAATCCGGCACCAGCCTAACTTCCCCTTGAGCCCCAAATTTTGTACCCGGGGTCACTGTATCAAACAATGTGAAACCCGACTGCATAATGGCTGCATAAGTCATACCCGAGAGGAGCTCATCCTCCAACTTCTCTGCATCGACTATCGCTTCATGACCCCTTATAACGTTATCCAGATCAATGTATAAGAGCCTAAGTTTATTAACACCCGCTTCTCTAGCCATACTCAAAATCTCATTCAGACTCGGCATCCTCCCAACCCACCAAATCCAAACAAGACAACAATAAAAAATTCAATTCAACAACATATATAGTTTCCAAATACCTCTCGATGAACCATCACCACTCATCAACATCACTATACCATTTTCTTTTTGGACCAACTTTAGCCCTTAACTTCCACTTAAAGCTCTTGGGTTCCTCCTCAATCATCCTCAAAAGTCGATCAATATTACTGATAATAGTCATGCGTTCACCTTCATCGAACACCGAAGCATACTTATTCAAAAGCGATTCCTTAACTTTGGATAAATTGTTGACCGCCGTATAATAGAAGCCCCAGTCATTAGCAAATAACTTACTGATATACCGACCATTTATCATATCTTTATCGCCATCCCCAACTTCAAACCCGAGGAAGAGAGTAAGGACATCTTTTATATCCTTCTCATTAATCTTAACTATCTGAAGCTTTGATAATAGCAGATCAGTTGGCGACAATGAATATTTACCTAACTCCAACCTACCCTTGAATGGGATTATATGGTTCATCCGGAGTTCATCGAAGAAGAACTCCACCATCGGTATACGTGCAATATCTCTCCCCTTAACTTTACCTCCTTTAGGCGAGCCATAAAATATATATCGACGCCCACCATAGAAATACAGAGAAGGCTCATAAACAAGATATAGATGATTATCCCGCTCCATAGTTAGGAAATTAAGGATTTTATCCCGATCCTTCCCATATGCCGCAAAATCAATATCCGTGAATACACGGGCACCCAATCTCTTTAGACTCCTCCATTTCTCCAATAAATCAGTTCCCTCGATTAGAAGGTAAATGCCCAATCCACCCATAACACGTATATGTACACCCAACTCCTCAAGCTCAGAGACCAGTTTCTTAGCCTCAGCTATAAATTCCTCAGGACTAGGATAGATATCTAGGGGAATCTCTGTTGGAAGCGTGAATTTAATACCTTCATCAGCCATAGTGCATCCCTAATAAAAACTATGTATTTAAATCGCTAACTTTTAAGTTTATTTGAAAAAAGGAATAAAAATTCGGGTATGTATAGACTATTAAACAAAATTATTTACACCTATTCAAACGAATTATCAATCAACACCATATGGAATCAACGGACCATGAAGCTGTTAATATGCTCCAACTTATTTTCCTTGAACCAAATTCTATAAACATCATATTTTCCGTTCTCAATCTCATTCCAATCAACAGGTAGTTTAGGCTTATAGTCATCAAAGTCTACGAGTGTAGATGAAACATAAATAGCAGTTTCGTTTAGAATGGATTTATACACCTTATAGAAATCATGCATCTCTTTGGGCTTATCCAGATATCTGTAGTAACTACCAACCATAACCTCGACATAGGAATCTGTGACCAATACGATGCCTAGATTAAGCCCGGTATCAACGTAGCCAGCTACCTCCTTAATAATATCAGGGGTTATGGAGTCGCATATATTGACCCCGATATATTGAGCTAGAAAATAGGAATCTGTATACAGTTTCGCATAGCTACTATCCTTCTCTACCCCCAACTTCTTCAACAATATATCCTTATGCATAGCTCCATTATGAACTAGATACAACTTATAACCACATCTCGTCTCAGATTCGAAGGGGTGAATAGAAAAGAAGTTTATAGGCATACCTATACTGCTAGCCCTTGAATGAACAATATCTACATAAAGCGAATCAAGATCACCATCAATATTTAACAGGGGACGTTCAACAAATATAGGTTTCGTACTTCTCCTCACCAAAACATTCACATTACCCTCAGCTACCTTTATAAATAGACGGCCCCAACCATCCCTGTGACTATAATCTTCAGGCCCAAATAGTGCTATGCTATGTGGATCATACTCAGAGGCTCTTATTAGGCTGTTAACCAAGTCCTCATAATATTTACTGATATCCCTAACCCTCCCTACCGAGATCAACAATCTACACATGCTCTCCAAATTAACCTTAGCAACAATTCAACATAAATTTTAGTCTAAAATTCGTCGGCCTACATATTTCTAAGAAGAGTTATTATTCGGCTAAATCTTCCTAAACTTATAGCGCTCATATATAAATTCGACAGATCCCTCCTTAACTCTAAATTCCACCGTATATTCTCTCCAGTAACTTATGGTCTTAAATATCGCATAACCATAACTCAGCTTGAGTGGGAATAAGGGAGTCTCAATCTTTCTCGCACCTTCCTTCATAATAAGGTAAAGGAGAGACCCGCGCTTCTCAACATCAGCCTTAACCGTACCTTTATACAATTGATAGGTCCCTTCAAGCTTTCTAAGAACCTTATCCTTCCAGATGAACGGCAACTCCTCTGGATCTTCATCGATCAACATAGCTAGGATATACTGCCCAATAAATGATAATGGATACCCCGACCCGTTGGCTAATAAAACAACACCAACGCCTTTATCCCTAACATAACCCATATACCCAGTGTGAACCAAGATAGAGCCAGAGTGATCAACCAACTTAAATCCGTAAAAGTCTTGAGTGACCTTCAGTCCATACCCATATGCTTCTTTCCCCAACACCTTATAGGGCAGCTCTATATAAGGTGTCTCCATCATCTCAACACTCTTCTCATCAACTATTTTCTTACCATTAGTTCTTCCTTTGTTAATATACATCATGAGATACTTGGCCATATCTAGAACATTACTAACGATTCCTCCATCCGCATATATACCATAGGGAAAACCTGCTTCCTGGAACTCTCCATTCTCACCCAGTATATACGGCTTAGCTAAACCACCATCTCGCTCTATATCTTCAGGAGCCATATAGGTTCTATTCATACCGAGAGGCTCCAGGATATTCTTCTTGATGTACACATCATAAGGCATTCCTGAAACCCGGCTAATAATCATACCCAAAGCAACATACCCTTCGTTCAAGTAAAAGAACTTCTCACCGGGTTCAGCCTCCCTCCAATCATTAGCTCCATCAATAAAAGTCATAACATCAATGGGTTGGGTAACTGGTAGCCATTTATCATCAAGCCCCACCAGCCCACGAATAAAAGCCTCGGCATAACCTAGAGCAGGCACTCCCGATGAATGGGTCAACAGATGGTGAATAGTGACATTTTTCTCGAAAACGTCTGGAACATAGTCAAGATAATTATCTACTGGGTCCTTAAGCGACAATTTACCAGCCTCAACCAACTGCATAATAGCCAAAGCCGTAAACGACTTAGTTATAGACCCGATACAATATAAAGTATCACTCAAGGCTTGACGAGCGTTTGAAACATCGCTAAACCCGTATCCCCTAGTATATATAACCTTATTGTCTTTAACGATAGCAAGACTTAGGCCCGGCAGTTTCCCTTCACTCAGCCTATCCAAGACAAATTGGTCTATCTGATGAAAAAGTTCGTCCATATCCCCTCAGCCCACAAAAGTATTGGACTTAAAATCAAATATCAACGATGAAATTGATATATTATTTTTCCTCCTTTTTGTTAATGTAAATAAATATGCAACAGATACTTTCACTAAACATAACCACCCACCCAATCAAGCATATATTAAATAATCTATTTAGTAACGAGAAGTAAAGGGAGAATAATGCCAATAGAATACAAGGAACTAGAGACTCTTCCATACATACTAAAAAAATATTTAGACCTAAACAATGGAGAACACGTACTTTTAATAGACTCTCACATACCGACTCTAGACATGTTTCTGAATCACATAGCAACACAGACAATAAGAGGAGGAAAGAAGGTGTATATTCTGTATAGACAAATATTTGACTTGATACCAATAAAGATAGGCTACATATATGAAGGAGGAGAATCAATATCAATAAGAAGAATATTTAGAGACGAGGACCTAATTCAAGCCATTAAACTACTTCCTAAAGAAAAAGCGAACTACGACATCCTTACATTAATTAATCCCTTTAGATATCTTTCCGAGAAAGCCTTGGGATACGCAACAACATTGATGAACGAGATGATAATGGCGATCAACCGGGCATTACCACTAGGCAAACCACTACTAATATACAATGAACATGAAAAAAACGGGTGGAGGATATGCAGCAAGATCAAACTGATAAGACACGATACCTACATAAAAATAACGCGAATGGGCAATCTCTACATATACTCGCGTCTAAACATACTTTGACCGGTCACCAGCGCCTAACACAAACCATGATTAATCAAAAATGTCTAATTAAATCCGTTAATGCCAAATACTGTAACTAAGTCAGCAATATTCATAAGAAAAGTAATAAAAAGGACTATTCCCATCTTTATTTTTTGGTGCCTCCCCATGGTCTTCTTGCTGAAAGAAGGAAGGAACTTAGTGGGCTACGAGTTATTGCTTGCGAATATACCTGGAGCGTTAAAAACGGTTTCTTCGATACCCGAGAAATATAGATTAAATATTGAATATATAGAAACATGTAGCAAGGCAAAAGATATATATAGATTATTCATAGCAATCGATTTTACCGATGCTGATGAGGGTGTAACACCGGAGAGTATCTTGAATGAATATAAAAAAGCCAAGTTATACGTAATTGATGTAAACATAGCCCCATCAATTCACAACATAGTATTTCCATCCAGACTATGCGTTAAGAATATAGGAGGAATGAGGGCAATATTGCTCGGTTTAGGAAATATGAAGGGATTGATAAGTGGAATTAAAAAGAATATGGGTCCTGAAATGGGCAGTTCATTTCTTTACCACCTAGGCTACGGGGTTGGAAGAGAGCTTTACAAAATATATGCAGAGCCATATAGTATCAAGGATGTTGAGGGGGGAATCACATTATTAACCGCTTTAGCCCGGGGAGGGGGATGGTTAGATGTCGTAGACAAGGAGATCACAGACAACAAAATAAACATCAAGATGGAGAAGGTATGGGAATGTGAGATACCAGTAAATGAGCACGGCAAAAAAGGTGAATCAGCAAGCAATTATGTTAGAGGAATATTAGCAGGTTTCTTCGAGACGCTCCTTCAGAAAAGAGTCGTTGTCAAAGAAATTAACTGCATAAGTAAAGGGGATAGATACTGCGAATTCGAGGTAAATATACTCTAAACAATCAAAAATTTATAAGAATAGATAATGAACAACCTACAGACTCTTGTTTATCCTCTTTACCGTCAATGGGCAGGGGGTTCATTTAATACCGAGTATATTATCAAGCTCCTCGACTAAGGCCGCTTCATCGGCATCAATCTCTAACAGTTGAAACTCGGCATAACCCTTCTTCCGCTCCATCAAATGACTCCCGACCAATTTAATCGCGGTCTTAGTTGGATGGGTTTTTATGACTGTGTATGCCCTCACAATCGCGGCTACAGTGGCCTCATGAAAAACTATGTAACGCCCCTTAACCTTAACCACGAGACGTAGGTGCCTGTGTCCCTTAGGCGTCCCCAAAAGGATGAACTCTATATCACTATTCCTATAAATCTCCAAGTCACACCTGCTCATGGAAAGGATATTGGCAAACTAGGAATAAATAGATTAAGTACAACAATCAAGAAAAATTTCTTTAGGTATGACGGGAGACGCCCTTGGAAAAATCAAGATACCAGATGCAAAAGTATTCGTAACAAAGCAAAACAACACCTACGAATTACGTGATCCAAATGTCTATATACATTTGAAAGGCTATTCATATGCAAGAGTAACCCACTTAGACATAGAACATAGAGACCTAAACAACCTAATACAGGGCAAAGGCGGGTACTATAGAATTGAGGGGATACCATATGGGATAGTAATTCATATCGAGCAAGGGTTAAAAATCGTTGTCCGACACAGATTGCTGAATGAAATCTTGACGGAAAACGAAAGCCTATATACATGGGTAGGATCAAAAGTAGATGGAATTTATATAGGGTTCAAGAAGAAATATATACCAAAATTGGAAAAACTAGCTTCTAGACTTACAAAATAATAGTACTAATAGTTGGTGGGACTATTATTCACTCCTAAGTGACAACGCAGTATTACATAATAATTATATATTAAATAGACCCCCTTGTTAGTAGGATGAGGCCTGACAATAAACCAATTGAAATAAAATATTCATTTTATCTGCTGAAACAGGATGAAGTAACAGAACTCAAGGAGGCATTCCCAAAGAATCAACAAATAGTAACGTATGGACTGAATAGGTACGATGAATATTTCCTACCTCCCCTCTTACTAATATCACTACCATACAAGCCCGAGAAATTCCTCCAATTTACCAGAACAAGACAATACAACGAACTAATAAACCGATTAATCAAAATAATCTCAAATACACGTTCGAAGGTAGCAGTAGCATTCTCACTCAACAACGAGGATACCAACATAACAATATCATGCGTAACGAACAATATTGAGGCACTCAAAAACTTCCTAAACCACATACATGAAGGATTACAAAAAGCGCTAAACAAGATCGATAAAAATAAAGTAACCAAAAAATACATAACGGTCCAGCACTCGGATATAACAGGGAGATTTGAGAAGGTAATCCTGATATAAAGTTAGCTAACCTCTCTGTATATTGAACCTCGATATTATTGCCCTGAATATGGATTAGGGGGTTCCACACGGTCACGCAGAATATTTGTCCATAAAGGTAAATATAAAACATTAAATTAAACCCTTTTTTCTCTGGAGGTTCAATAAATAATTTATATGCGAAGTATGCATCTTGTAACCTTGAAGACTCTGGAAAGGGTAGTTAAACACCCTCTATATTATTTAGTCGGCATAGCTAGTGAAAAATTGGTATACCTTACTACCGAGAAAGATATACTTGACCTATGGATAAGTGATTTAGACGGTTCCAAGAGAAAGAGAATAACTCACGGTGGTGTATTTCAGGTAGCGGAGCTTGAGAAGGACAGCCGATATATTTACTATACAAAGGATGTTATGAAGGGATTAGAAAAACACAATGTTTTCGTGGCCGATATAAAGGAGGGAAATGTCAGTGAAGCGTTTGAGATGGAGGCTTTAAGAATATTCGGCCTAGCTGCAAAACAAGATACAATAGTATATTCTGGAAGCACGGAAAAGGATATAGGACTCTACATAGCCAAACAAGGCGGGAAGAGCGAGAAGCTATTTAGTGGCAAGGAATTATTCTTTATAACCGACACCAATGGAAAGATCTCAGTTGGCTTTGGAAACCTACGTGGCAATCCACGCTCCCAAGAAATACTGATATATAATCATGAATCCGAGGAGAAGATCATATACACCCCTAAAGAGGGTAGCATCAATGAAACGCCAAAGATTTATGGTGAATATAAAATACTTTTTGCCTCGAACTATGAAGGAAGCAAAAGACTATATTTATATGATTTAAAGAAGGATGACTTAGCTCCTCCAAAATTAAGATACAGGGATCATGAGGAAATTGAGATAACAGACTATATCAATTATGGAGTTACCGATAATGGAGAGATCTGGTTCATAGGTCTATCAAATGCAAGGGGCTACGCATTTATAGATGGAAAGAGAGTTAATCACCCACCTGGAACACCCGGCTCACTTGAAGTACACAACAATTATGTGTACCTCCACTTCTCGACACTAAAGGATCCAC
>JALTTZ010000030.1:0-378 GCA_027047855.1 Nitrososphaeria archaeon | reverse complement strand
ATGGGTGGGAGATGGTGATTGGGAAAGAGTTGCCTACCGACATTAAAGATAGATTTGGAGATGTAAAGATCGTTAGTTACAAATCCTTCGATGGACTAGAGATCCCATGTATAATCTTTGAAGCAAATATAGAAAAGCCGGGGCCCACAATCCTGTTCGTTCACGGAGGTCCATGGTCATATGTCGGCGACTATTGGAGAGCATTTATAACAAGCTTAGTTGCAGCGGGATACCACGTGGTAGCCCCCAACTTTAGAGGATCAACAGGCTACGGTGAGGAATTTAAGCTCTTAGATATTGGGGATCCAGGTGGAGGAGACCTAATGGATGTAGTGTATGCCAGGAAATATGCTATTGAGACTGGATTAGCATCCAAGA
>JALTTZ010000029.1 GCA_027047855.1 Nitrososphaeria archaeon | reverse complement strand
GGAGACAGATAAAGACGATCAACAAAATAGTTATAATATATAAATGAATTTATATACTATACTTAATTTCTGATTAACTAGATTTTACTTTTTCATTTTTGTATAGAGGTGTATATAAATGCCAGACGGTTTACTTCCTAGACCAGAACCAGAGATAAAAATAGTCAATGTAGTTGCAACCGTAAAGGTTAACCAAGAAATCAACTTAAGAAGAATTCTTGAAAAAATTCCCCAAGCAGAATATGACCCCAAAAGATTCCCAGGACTAGTATACAGATTAACACGACCAAAAACAGCAATATTAATATTTGGATCAGGAAACATGGTTATAACAGGCGCTAAAGCGGAGGAGGATGTGTACAAAGCAGTAGACAAGTTGATAAAGACATTAGTATCGAAAAGAATTATCAAGGATGCCAAGCCAAATATTAAAATTGAAAACGTCGTCGCCTCGGGTAATTTAAAGGGGTTAATAGACTTAGAGAAAGCAGCTGAAACACTAGAATTTGCAATATATGAACCAGAAGAATTCCCAGGATTAATCTATAGTATGAAAGATCCTAAAGTTGTCATACTCCTATTCGCAAGCGGCAAAATAGTGTGTACTGGGGCAAGAGGAGAGAAATATATTTACGATGCAATCGAGAAACTAAGAAATGAATTAGAAGAACTTCGATTGATATATTACTAGTCACCTATACACCCTATTATTTATCCTCATCAACTATTTAATCTAAAACTAAATTAAAAGGTCTTTTGCTTTTTCTTTTAACAGTACCACACCTATAGTTAGAATTATATTGGTAAACAGGATCACAGCCGAAGCTATAGTTAGTATCGATGAACTTATTTCTGGTGGAATAATTGGAACCTCCACACCACTTACTGACGCCACACCTTGAGATACTAATATCGCCATAACAGCAGCCGCCAACCCCCTAGCATAAAAGACACTTGCTACAGATGCAGCAGTACCCGCTTTCCTCCTAAATCCCAACCCTTTACTAATATAATATGCTAGTGGATACCTTGCAACCAACAAAATGATAGACAATAATAGAGATACAAATAATAAGTACATATCGCTAAGATCGAGAATCAAACCAACCTCAACAAAGAAAAACACTCTAATAAGTAGAGTCAATTCAGCATGTGTAGATTCCATACTAAACAATTGGTACCTAACCACGTCAACAATATTACTACCAGCCATAAACTGAGGTAGATAAGCTAGATTAGCAACAATTATACCAGTCGTAAGAATCGTTATGGCGCCACTACCGCCCACAAATTCAGCCCCTGCATACAGCATAATTAAATAGGCGAAGGTCATCACATAGATATGTTGCTCCTTCTTAAAACGAAATATCAAATTCGACAAAACAATGCCTCCTATAAAACCTAAAACAAGGCTTGTGGAAAACCGGGCAGCAATTTGACCAGCAATCTGGTCAATCCTAATCTCAGAAACACCACCCACAACCTGATTCTGAATAATAGAAAATATGGTTAAAGTAAAAACTATAACAAAAACATCCGTCAATACACTTTCCAGACTAAGCGTTAACTGTAGACTACTCGGAATAGATATTCTTGGGGCGATACTGGCAATAACAGCGCCACTCCCACCACCAATAATCGTACCTACCAAAATACTGTATAACGGATTATCGGGATAGAAATTAAACACGTAATATAATAATATAAAGGTAACGAGAGTAGATATAAAGAAACCTCCAACAGCCATTATAAGTGCGGGTTTCGCCGATATAAGCAATTCATTCAAATCTATATCTAAACTACTTTCAAACATTATAGCGATAAGGGCTAATGCGCCAATATAACCTGCAACACTAGAAAACTGTTGGGGATCAAGCCACCCAGAATAATGGCCCAGAAAATATCCAAAGGCAATCAAAAAGATAGCATCCGGAATATTCTTCCTATTAAGAAGAAAGGCTCCCAAAAACCCCACAAAAATCACTGCGGCCGCCAAGAAGAGTCCATAGACTTCCTGCTGCATCTTTACCTCAAAAAAACCATAGAATAAATTAGATTTATAAGTAATTGTAACTGACAGTCAAGTAGTGAAAAATACCAAATCAATACATAACAAGTAACATAAAAATAAAATATTTTCTTATACATAGCAAGACTAAATTATAATTGGTGGTGGAAAGTTGAAATTCAGCGAACTCGTAGAATACTTCCAAAGACTTGAATACACAACCGCAAGACTAGACCTAATGAGTATCCTAGCAGATTTATATAAAAAAATAGAGAATCCAGAAGAGGCCGCCATAGTATCATACCTAATACTAGGCGAGATCCATCCACCCTATGTAGGCTTAGAATTAGGAATGAGCGAAAAACTTATAATCAGAAGTATAGCTATGGCCTCTGGATACGACGCCTCCCAAGTAGAAAAAAAGCTAAATGAACTGGGTGATATAGGTAAAGTTGCCGAACATTTCATATCAAGAAAGAGACAAATGACACTATTTGCAACAGAGTTGAGTGTTAAACGGGTCTACGAAACCCTCGACAAAATATCAAAAACAACTGGAGAAGGATCAATAAATGATAAAATTAGATTACTAGCAAGTCTACTTGTTGATGCCAATGGAATTGAGGCGAGATACATAGCAAGGATCGCAGAGGGTGTTATGCGACTAGGAGTAGCCGATATGACCCTTTTAGAAGCCTTAGCAATAAAACTGGGCGGTAGAGAGTATAAAGCGGTACTTGAAGAAGCATATAATATGGTGCCAGATATAGGATATATAACCCGAGTAGTTTATGAAGAAGGGCTAGAAGGTATAAAGAAGGTAGATATAAAATTAGGTATACCTGTAAGACCAATGCTGGCAGAGAGAGTAAAGAGTCCGGAAGAAGCATGGGAAAAAACTAATGGAAACCTTGCCGCCGACTTCAAATACGACGGAGAAAGAATGCAAATACACAAGGATGGAGACAAAGTATTGATATTCAGTAGAAGACTGGAAAACATCACATACCAATTCCCAGATGTAATCGAAATAGTTAAGAACCAAGTTAAGGCCGAAAAAGTAATTATAGAGGGAGAGGCTGTAGCCATAGATAAAAATACTGGAGAATTCCGACCCTTCCAAGAATTAATGAGAAGAAAGAGAAAATACGATATTGAAAAAATGATTGAAGAGATACCAGTGACCCTGAGAGTATTTGACATCGTATATATCAATGGAGAAAATTTGATGAAGAAGCCCTTTCCTGAAAGAAGAAAAATACTAGAAAGTATCATTGAAGAGAGTGAGTATATAAAACCATCGGAATTAATCTATCCTAAGAATATAAAAGAACTTTGGGACTTCTTCCTTTTAGCAATAGAAAACGGATGTGAGGGACTTGTAATTAAAAACGCTGGCCCCGAATCAATTTACCAAGCAGGGGCCAGGGGGTGGCTATGGATAAAACTAAAACGAGACTATAGAGCAGAACTAGCAGACACCCTAGACCTAGTGGTTATAGGAGCATTATACGGCAGGGGAAGAAAGGGAGGAAACTTGAGCAGCTTCCTAATGGCAGTTTATGACGATGTAAATGACGTATTTAGATCAGTTTGCAAGGTAGGAACCGGGTTCAAAGACGACGACATAGCATACATGAATAAACTCTTGAAACCATTACTAAGAGACAGAAAACCAGCAAGAGTAGAAACCGGGCTAGAACCAGACTATTGGGTAGAGCCACAGATAGTTCTTGAGATACAAGCCGCTGAAATCACTTTAAGCCCAGTACACAGAGCAGCATATAATGTCTTCCAAGAGGGTGCGGGCCTTGCACTTAGATTCCCGAGATTTACCGGAAGATATAGAGAAGATAAGAGTCCAGAAGACGCAACCACAGAAAAAGAACTAATTGAAATGTTTAAGAAACAAAGAAGAAACATAGAGTGATTAAGATTGTCGGTTTATTTATAGATAGACGAAAGATATATAATTGACTTAACAGCTATGAATTAAAGTGGTGAATATAAATGGGTGGAACCAAGAAACCAACACTATCGAAACTTAGAAAGATGACTATGCGAAAAGACAAGGCAGGTAAGAAAGGAGATGAGAAGAGAAGGGAAATCTACAAGGGACATATAACTCCAAAAGAAGAAGAGGAACTTAGAAAATACATTCTAAAACAGAAATATATTACTCCATCTATGCTATCTAGAAGAGCCGAATTAAGGATAAGTATAGCCAGAAGGTTGCTGCGAAAACTTCACAGCGAAGGGCTACTAAAGCTAATGGAAAAACATAAGGATGTAGAGGTATATGCACCCGCATCAGCTTAACCTACGTATAGTTACGTCAGCACGCTCATCTATACCCATAATAACCTCAATACCCTCCTTAACAGAACCTACCTCGATAAACTTCCTAGAAGTTATCTTCTTCTCACTCAAGCAGATCATTAAACAGTCCTGCACAACATCATACAACACCTTCCCGAAAGAACACTCAACCTGCGAGACGCCTCCCTTCCTAATACCCAAATATATATAAACATTAGAGCCCCTTCTGAAGACATAGGTATTCATAGGCAACCTACGGTTAAGTTCATTGATAATAGGTAATGCCCTCGACTTAGACAATGACAGTATAAACTTTTTACCCGAACCTAAATCAACCTCATAATCGACATATAAGGTCATTATAATACACCGGTTTGAAATCAAGACCAAAACAAATATGTAATAATTTAAATATAATGTACAATAAATAAGTTTAAATACTACCTTGATAACCCATTATAACCATATATTCAAACAAATGGCAGTGATTGGTATGTCAAGCAAAAAAGTTAAATATAAAGATTTAATCCCTATAGGTCCTCCCAGACTAACTGCATTCGAGAAAGCTAGAATTATAGGTGTGAGAGCAATACAAATAGATTATGGAGCCAGACCATTCATAAAGGTAGATAGACCAATGTCATCATTAGAAATAGCAGAAAAAGAAGTAAAAGAAGGAGTTCTACCATTATCGATTAAGAGAAAATTACCCTTTAAAGAAGACTTCGAGCCAATTCCCTTAAAATGGCTAATCGAAGCTGAGAAAGAGGACTCGATAGTAGAACTCTAGCATTATATATACTTATTTTTATTTATTTATAACCCAATGGATAATCATAATTTTATTAACTGAATTTTAGGTGAGCATGAATGAGTGAACAGACCAACGTTATTTTCATAGGCAGGAAATCTGTCATGAACTACGTCTTAGCAGTACTACTACAGTTCGATGCAGGTGCAGACGAAGTAATTCTCAGGGCAAGAGGCAAAGCGATCTCCAAGGCCGTAGATGTAGCTGAAATCGTGAAGAGAAGACTATACCAAGACAAAGTTGAAGTGAGCAGCTGCAAGATCGACACCGAGGAAGTCGGCGAAGAACCCAACGTACGGAAAGTATCAACGATCGAGATCATACTTAAGAAGAAAGAGTAAGGAGTCAGCGAACTAAGACTCCCATCTTATTTATCATTACATCCTCTATCCTATTTATATAATTTGTAACAAACCTATAGATTGGTTCCTAAACGGCAAAGCAAGAACCGTCTAATGACATTCAAACCATAAGATTAGCTGCATCTTTAATTTTGTAAATAGTTACATTTATAACAATAGAAATGCTATTAATACATAAAAGTAACGGGTGATAGGGATGAGAAAGGCAATTATAATGGGGGCCGCGGGAAGAGATTTCCATAACTTTAACGTATTTTTCCGAAACAATCCTGATATAGAAGTGGTTGCATTTACAGCGACGCAAATTCCATTTATCGAGGATAGAAAATATCCACCCGAATTAGCTGGACCAAGATACCCAAATGGTATACCAATATACCCAGAGGAAGAGCTTCCTGAGCTCATAGAGAAATATAAGGTTACAGATGTGTATTTCTCCTACAGCGATGTTTCCCACATATATGTTATGAATAGGGCATCCATAGTATTAAGCAAAGGAGCTACCTTCCACCTCCTAGGTCCAAGAGACACGATGATAAAAGCGAACAAACCTGTCATAGCAGTAACAGCGATGAGAACAGGGGCGGGAAAAAGCCCCACAACAAGATATATATCCAAGGCATTGAAGAATATGGGGCTAAGAGTTGGAATTATAAGACACCCAATGCCCTATGGAAACCTAGTAAAACAAATGGCACAGAGATTCGAGACCCTAGAAGACCTAGATAGATATGAAGTTACAATAGAAGAAAGAGAAGATTACGAACCACACATAAGAAATGGATTCATAGTATATAGCGGAGTAGATTATGAAAAAGTTCTCAACATAGCCGAAAAAGAAAACGATATAATCTTATGGGACGGAGGCAACAACGATTACCCCTTTATAAAGCCCGACCTCTACATTTGTGTAGTAGATCCATTCAGATGGCAACACATAGATACATACCACCCGGGAGAGACAAATGTCAGAGCAGCAGACGTGATAATCCTAAGTAAAGTAAATACTGCTCCAAAAGACTACGTGGAGTCCGCAACGAATAAAGTAAGAGAGGTAAACGAGAAGGCCGAGATCGTGCCCGTCCAAATGATATACAAACCAGAGAAAGATATAGACCTAAGGGGCAAAAAAGTGATTGTAGTTGAGGATGGCCCCACAGTGACACATGGAGAAATGGGCTTCGGAGCAGCCTACCTATATGCAAAAGAAAAAGGAGCCGATATAATAGATCCAAAACCTTACTTCAAAGGAACCATAAAAGAAACCATAAAAAAATATCCCCACTTAAAAGAAGTAGTACCAGCATTAGGTTATAGTAAGCATCAAATAGAGGAATTAAAAAGCATACTGAACAGCATAAATGCAGACTATATAATATCCGCAACACCAACGAGACTTCCTAATATAATGAAACTAAATAAACCCCTGATACAAATACAATACGAGATACAAGACCATACAGGTAAGCTCAAAGAAATACTCGAACAATTTGTGGCTAATAAAGTAAAACAGACAGCGAAATGAGAAGCTAAAGATGCTACATACCCCTTTTAATTAACCAGACACCCTAATTTTTTATATGATGAATTATGAGCAATGAAGATTTAAATATAGAGAAGCTCATCGAACTTAGACATAAAATAGAAAATAAGATCCAATCATTAAAACAGGAATTAGAAGAATTAAACACATTCCTACAGATTATAGATAGAATGATTGAAAGCCAAAGCTACAAGCCCGCTATAGAATTAGCGGAAAAACAGCCTCAGATGATAGAAGAACGCCCAGTGAAAAGAGAAGTACTATTTATGTGGAGGGGAAAGCCATTAGCATGGGTAGAAATATATCTAGATAAAGTAATTGTAGACATATCAACAGAGGCGAACATACCCATAGACCATAAACTAGTGGCCTATATAAAAAGAGAATTAGATAAGATTTTCGAAGAAGATTTAGAAAAAGAAGCGAAGGGAGAGATAGAGCCGGGCAAGAGATTCATATATACCATGGATGAGAAGGATGGGCTACTAACCCAAATAGAGTTCATAGATCATGGCAATGAAGCGAGGAGAAGAGACCTCCTTGGAAAAATAAGATGGGTATTGAGAACCTATGCACGTGAAAATCTATAACTACTCGACGACCGGTCTGAACTTGACACCGTAAACTATATGTCCTGAATCACCATATGTATATAATCTTCTCAGTGTAGCCTCAAGCTCCATCCCAACCCTAACTTCCCCAGGTTCTATATCAGTCAACATAGCGAATAATCTTGTTCCATTACTTAGCTCGATATATCCAACAATATAAGGGGAAGAATGTTTGTATAATGTAGGTGCTTGATAAACAATTGTATAGGAAAGAAGCTTTCCTCTCCTCGGTAACTCAACCTCCTCCGTCTCTCCACCACACCTAAAACACTTACCATTCCTAGGAGGATAATAAGTAGAACCACAGGATTTACATTTTGTCCCTATCAATCTATACCTCCATATACGATCTCTCCACTCAGTAATTTCAGGCATGGCCACCACCCCCTAGAACAAACACCACCACATTATCATCAAACCCAGACATCATATGAACCAATACATACTTAACACCGACGTCCCTGATTAACATCATAGCCTCAGAAACTTGATAAAGTCCAGTAGCACCTATCGGATTCCCTCTAGCCTTCAATCCACCCATCAAATTTACTGCGGGCTTATTACCTTTATTAAACTTGCCACTAGAAACATCATCGGCACCAGAACCATGTGGACTAACACCTAGACCTTCAAGAGCCAATACTCCTGTAATAGAGAAAGAGTCGAATATCTGGAGCGAATCTATGTCACTTAGGTCTAAACCAGCCATGTCCAAGGCTACCGATGCGGCCCTTGAGGTAGCATCAAATGATAGTAAATCATCCCTATAATTAACGGGAACCCTATTTCTAGACACACCGTAACCAAACAACTCAACATAGTCAATACCAGCCTCAACAGCTTTATCCTTAGTAGTCAAAACTACAAACGCCGCTCCGTCCCCATATGGGGCAACATCAAATATAGTCAATGGATCAGCCACGATAGGTGCCGACATAGCCATCTCAAGAGAAACAGCCCTCCTAAACATTGCATAGGGATTATAAACACCATTCTCATGGTCCAAGACAGATAAAGCAGTAACCTTCTCCTTATCCACACCATACTTATCTATATATAGCCTAGTCAGTATAGCTGCCAAACCAGCCTCAGTCAAACCAGAATACTTCATAACCCTCCTATCCAAATCAATAAGAACAGCCTCCATAACATCACTGGGCAAACTATCACTGATCTTCTCAACACCACCAACCAACACATAATCCGCCTCACCAGACATCAATTGATGAATCCCATTAAGAATGGCCAAGCCAGATGAAGCCCCACCAGAAGATACCGTCTCCGTAACACAGTCACCCAAGCCTAGTTCATCTGCCACATGCACTGCCACATTTCCTTGGATACCGAGAGTAGAGCTAAGTGCAGACCCGATGTAAACACCACCAACAGAAGGATTTCCAGCCATCTCCAATGCTCTAGCCGCTGCCTCAACACCAATAGAAACAACGTCCTTATTCCAATATTCGCCAACCCTCACCAACCCATAACCAACCAAGACAATTTCACTAGACATGAGTTACACCTCAGAGCATCAGCTTACCCCTATACCTAACATATGTGGAATAGTCTTTGGTAACCACCCGCTCCAAGAAAGCCCTAAGTGGTGGTTTAGCCCTACGCTCCTCAATTAAATCCGTAACAAGGAAAGAGAATGTATCACTCCCTGCACCAGATCCAAAACTAGCCAATAAAATCCTATCACCAGGTTTAGCCACATCCAATGTAGCAGCGAGACCGACTAAAGTAGCACCAGAATAGGTATTCCCAATAATTGGGGAGAGGAGACCCGGCTTTATTTGATCAATAGTGAAACCCAACATCCTAGCAACCCTCTGAGGAAACTTGGAATTAGGCTGATGGAAAATGGCATAGGTAAAGTCCTTAGGAGAAAAACCATACTCCTCAAAAAACATCTTAACCGAAGTAGTTATGTGATGGAAGTATGCAGGTTCACCAGTAAACCTATACAAATGCCTAGGATACTTCTCACCAGACCGTCTCCAAAAGTCAGGCGTATCAGAGACATAAGATGTTGAGGCCTCGATCTCAGCCAAGACCCCCTCACTAGCCCTCGAAATTATTACAGCAGCACCACCAGCAGCCGCTGTATACTCAAGTTCATCCCCAGGCCTCCCTTGCGAAGTATCCGTACCTACAGCAATACCAAAATCAATCATACCAGACGACACCAAGCCAGAAATGGCTTGAATAGCCTCTGTACCAGCTTTACACGCAAACTCAAAGTCGGCCGATAATGTGCGTCTACTAAGGCCTAAAGCATCAATCAAAACCGTTCCAGAAGGCTTAACAGCATAAGGTTTAGATTCAGAGCCGACATATATAGCCCCAACCCTATCCTTAGGAGCACCCGATGACTCAATCGCAATCCTACAGGCCTCATAAGCAATAGTCAAACTATCCTCATCATACGATGGAAAAGTCTTACTCTTAATCGGTGTAGATAACTTCCCCCATACCTGAGCAATAGAACTATTCTCGATAATATATCTAGGTATATAGGCCCCATATCCATATATACCAACCTTATTCTTAGCCTTCAATCCTACAACACCCTCTTCAATAGCTATTCCAAAAACTTTACATGACACTAATATTTAAAGTGGGATTAATATATTACCTAATAAATATTTAGGAAATTGTCTATATATAATCGACAAGGTCCTTAATTACTGGAAATTCTTGGACGGTCTCACCAGGTACGATCGCGTAAGCCTTGAAATTAGTTATATCAACCTCCTTCATTAATGGACTCAGCCGCTCCTCCTCATAAATATTTATCGTAGCTCCGGTGGCCAACTCCCCAACAGAAGGAAGAACAAGAAGCATGTGTCCACCTATATTCCCCCAGAGAAAACACTTGAACTTATATTTGACCCCTACATCATCCCTCAACGATATAGAGGGGTGCTCATGTCCAATAATAACGACTTCATTCAGTTTCCTAGGCTTAGTATGCCCATGAATGATGGTGTAAATACCCTCATCAAACCTCTCCACAAATGGAACATCGTATCTACTAAGTAAGACCCCTAGATAATTGTCATGATTTCCTCTCACAACCAAAACATTATAATATTCACTAAGATCCCTAAATAGATTCCTTACATGTATCCATTCACTTGTATTCAATAAACCAAACCCATGCTTAACATCCCCGGCAAATACTACTCGACTAGGTTTATAATCCTCCAAGACACGTTTAACTAGGCGGATGGTAGACTCACTAATACTCATAGGAAGATAGATCCCCTCATTAGCTAGGGCTCCCTCAATCCCCAAATGAAGATCACTCATTACAATAGCATCCAGTGATTTTATATATACCGCTGGCCAAGGATCAGCTATAAATAAGTCCCCTTTATACAGCTCTATCACTTCGCCATACCCACCCTATGCATAATTTTATTATAAAGTGACTGAAGAATCTTTACCCTATCCTCCATCAAAACTGCGTCCTGCATACCTCTAAGCAACAATCCATGCGAAAACGGCGAAGGAATATCGTATTCCGGCATTACAACCCAACGCCTCCTACCCTCTTCTATATCCCTTAACACCCTTTCCGCATTAATAACATCCATCTTATCCTCGATTATCTCCCTAATCGCCTCCATAATCAAGGGGAAATCATCCCTCTCTCTAAATGCACTATAAATAGCCTCAGAATTAATTTGCTGTCTAGATAAACTGGTCTTCCTCCCTTTATAATAATTGAGTATCATCAAACCCCGGTTCGCCACATGCCTAAATATACGCCATATATATTGGCTATTCTTTACAGCCTCCCTCAAAACCGACCGAATATTATTACTTTTAAGGGAAGATAAGAGTTCATCCATATCCAACCGAAGATATGAAGGCATGATCAACGCAAATCCATGGTCGTCAACCAGTACACGAACAGTATAACCGATCAAGTTCCTAGCGACATATGCATATGCCCGGGCCAACGCATTATTAGCACGCCTACCAAATACAGTATGGAAAATAACGTACCTCAATCCATCACCTAAATCTACATAATCCTCTATAAGGAGATTAGTCCTACTAGGAAAAACTTCAACACCCAATTTAGACAGAAATTCCCCTTGCAACTTTATATACCTAATAATGTTTTCTATAGCATATTTATTGGCCCTCATCTTCTCCTTAATAAATTGATACGCCCTATCCACCTCCCCATTCGAAATATATACCCATAGAGTATATCTAACATCTGCCACAGCCTCACCCAAATCAAATGACAATGGAAGCATCTCAGAGATCCAGCTCGGGACAGTCGGCTTCAATCCAGTAACAGGCTCAACAAAAGCCTTATTCCCACTAGAACCTAGGAAACGGTAGGTCTTACCCCCCAAAACAAAAATATCACCATAATCCAGATTCTCCACAAACGTCTCCTCAAGATACCCAATCCTCCTGCGACCATGATAAGCAACTATATGAGCCTCATCAGGAATCGTCCCAATATTCTGAAAATATATAGGTCTCAGATAACGCCCACGCCTACCAAATACACCCTCCTCCTCATCAAACCAAATCTTTCCATAAACCCTGTATCTCTCCAAGTCATGATAATGACCAGCCAAATATTTCAAGACCCTGATAAAGACCTCTCGATCCAGATCCCTATATGGATAGGCTCTCTTAACAAGCCTATAAGCCCCCTCAACCGTCCACTTCTTAACTAAAGCCATACCCACTATATGCTGAGCCAAGACGTCCAATGAATTCCGGGGAATATATACCTTATCCAACTTACCCTCCATAGCTTCCTTAATCAAGACACCATCCTCAATAAGATCATCTACATCCATAGCTATGAAATATCCCCTTGAAATTTTATCCATGGAGTGTCCACTCCTACCCACCCTCTGAAGCCCCCTATTAATACTCTTAGGAGACCCTATCTGAACAACAGCATCTATATGCCCAATATCAATACCCAATTCTAAAGACGTACTAGTAACAATACCTTTAACCAAACCTCGCTTAAGCTTATTCTCAATCTCGAACCTAATCTCCCTAGAGAGAGAAGAATGATGAACACCTAACTCATCAGCATCCACAATATTCAACCGCTTGAGATGATAGGTGACCCTCTCCGCACCACTCCTAGTATTGGTAAATATCAGAGTCGTTTTATAACGATTCAATATCTTACTTAAGTACTTATATAGAGCATCTGAAAGCCTCTGAGAAGAAACATATATGAGATCCCTAACAGGAGCAATTAAGCGCAAATCAATCTTTTTATGAAACCTAGTGTCAACAATAACACAATCCCTTGGACTTCCATCATCATTATATCCTACCAAATATTCAGCCACCATCTCCAATGGATTAATAGTGGCTGACAAACCAATCCTAACAAACTGTCCCTCAGCAAGGTCTTGCAACCGCTCAAGCGTCACAGCGAGATGGACACCACGCTTATTTTCACACAGACTATGAATCTCATCAACAATTACCCACTTAACTTTCCTCAATAATTGCCTAAATTTGGGCGCCGTAATAACCAGAGCAAGACTCTCAGGAGTAGTAATCAATATATGAGGAGGCCTCTTGAGCATCCTACTCCTCTCAGATTGAGTTGTATCACCAGTCCTCACAGCAACTCTAATATTCAGTTCCCTACCCAACCTAGCTTTAACCAATTTATTAATCTCACGAAGAGGCACCAAGAGATTCTTATAAATATCATTATTGAGAGCTCGTAAGGGACTAACATAAATGGCATAAACATTATCATCCAAGAGCCCTTGTTTATCCAGCTTAACCAACTCACTAATAATATAAATAAATGCAGTTAAAGTCTTACCAGAGCCGGTCGGAGCAGATATCAATACATTATTACCCTTAACAATAGGCAAAATACCATATTTTTGGGGGGGAGTCAGATCTCCAAATTTACTAAACCAACTATACACATCCTCATCCAATAACCTAGATAAATCCGCCATATCAATACATTCTTCGGCGTACCTAATCATAGTCCCTATTGATTTACATCATCTGAAATATAAAAATTTACCTAAATACAATAAAATACTCCCCTAAACTAAAGCCCGCTAAACTAGATCAAGTAATACACGATAACCATAACACCGATAGTAATCAATATAATACCCATCAGAACAACAAAATTAATTAACCCCCCTGTTAGGACCGACGCTCCAATCAAAACAGAGATAATGCTTCCACATAATGCAATCAAATATATCTTATCACGAACAACAGAATAAGCATAAAAACTTACAACTAAACCATATATACCGATTCCAGATAAATAAACACCCAGAATATCGAAACCACCTGAGTAACCAACAATAATTGATATGCCCAGCCATAAAATTGCAAATCCCCATGAAACTCTATACAGTCGTTCACCAAATGCATCCATAAATATTCTAAATTGCAAAAAGTAGCTTAAAAGTCCCCCTCAAATAAGAAAACCCAGTTACACAAACTATAAAGAAATCACGAAATCAAACTAAATTTCAATAGAGAAATGAAGAAATACAGTTATGTAACAGATGCACTGAGAGAGAGAAAAAAGAATATAGAGACAATTACCACTTTACTATCGAATCTAGAACTTACTGTAAATGACCTATATGGTGACTTGGAAGGAAAAGACCTATTAGCAAGAAAATTAATTAAAATTGGGGCTTTAATATTCATTCTACCCATAGTCGGAATATCTGAACTTATAGGACTCGTTTTAATGGGCATAGGAGGAATATTAGGGGTATTCAGAAGAAAATACCCTATAAAAAGGCTAGGTAGAGACCTTAGACAACAAATTGAAACCCTAGAAGAATTAAGAAAAGAATTAACATCCTAAAACCTAAAGAACAAAACCATTAATATTCCCTAATAATTAATCCATATATACCTCTTGTATATTATTGAATTCGGGGGTAGAGGGGATTATTATTGAGTGAAGAGACACCACTGAGGGTAGCAATAATTGATAGAGAACTATGTAATCCAGATAGATGTACCCATGAATGCCAGAGGTTCTGCCCCCCAGTAAGAATGGGGATACCATGCATCGAATTCATAGATGGAGAACCAATAATTAGAGAGGAACTATGTATTGGTTGCGGTATATGCGTAAAAAAATGTCCATTTGAAGCAATAACAATAGTTAATTTACCTAAAGAATTAGGAAGTAATTTAATACACCAATACGGAATAAATGAATTCAGATTATTTAGGTTACCAGTACCCGTGAAGGATGCGGTTCTAGGGATAATAGGAAGAAACGGGACAGGCAAATCTACAGCACTAAGAATATTATCAGGAAAATTAATCCCAAATCTGGGGGAATATAATACGGAGGGAAACCCTGAGAAAGTGCTGGAATTCTACAGAGGAGAGCAATTATACTACTACTTTAAAGATCTATATGATGGAAAATTAAAAATAGCCTATAAACCCCAAGAAGTATATCTCCTACCTAAAGTTGTGAAAGGCACGGTTAAACAACTGCTAGACAAGGCATATGAGACTGGAGATATAGACTATGTGATAGACACACTCAATTTAAGAAAATCTCTTACCCGAGATATAAAGGAATTGTCTGGTGGAGATCTACAGAGACTCGCAATAGCAGCAGCTTCACTAAAGGATGCGGATGTATACTTGTTCGACGAACCAAGTAGCTACAACGACATATTTGAGAGGATGGTCGTCGCTAGATTCATAAACAACCTATCAAAGGACAAATATGTAGTAATAGTTGACCATGACTTAGCATTTCTAGACTACATTAGCGACTACATTACAGTCGTGTACGGAGAGCCCGGGGCATTCGGAATATTCACCAGAATGGAGAGTGTAAGAACAGGGATAAACATATTCCTAGATGGATATATTCCAGCAGATAACATAAGGTTCCGAGAAAAACCAATAACCTTCTCAACAGTAGCACAGAAACACAGTCTTGAAACATATCCAGCGCTGAAATACACAAATATTAAGAAGAGACTAGGAGACTTCGAACTATATATAAATGAAGGAGAGATCATGCAAGGAGAAGTGTTAGGTATATTGGGGCCCAACGCTATAGGAAAAACCACATTTATAAGAATACTTGTAGGAGAGTTGAAGCCAGACGAGGGAGAGATATTAATATCGCCAGAAAAGATGGCCTATAAACCTCAATACCTGTCTAATGATTACGATGGAACTGTAGAAGAATTCTTGGAAGAGAAGGCTGGTAAAGATGCTACATCTAGATGGGCAATAAACTCCCTACTTAAACCACTAAACATATACAACTTATTAGAAAGGGAAGTAAGGAATTTGTCTGGAGGAGAACTACAGAAAGTATATATAGCGGCGACACTTCTACAAAACGCAGATATCTATTTACTCGACGAGCCATCAGCATTCATAGATGTGGAAGATAGATTAGAAGTCGCTGCAGCTATAAACAGATTCATAAAACTAAATAAGAAACCAGCAGCCGTGATTGACCACGACTTAATTCTAATAGACGCCGTCTCCGACCGACTAATGGTATTCGAGGGAGAACCTGGAAGAAAGGGTGTTGGTGGAGCCCCAAGAAACAAGAGAGATGGAATGAACCGATTCCTAAGCCAAGTAAACATAACTCTCAGAAGAGATAAGCATAGTGGACGCCCACGGATAAATAAACCTGGAAGCCGTCTTGACAGAGAACAGAGAGAGAAAGGAGAATACTATTATGTATCATAACGAAAAATTATTTATTCAAGTAATATATGACACAAACTAATCTAAATTTATAAGTGATGGAGGCAGCCAAAAATGCGGTTCCCCAGAGATAGAGAATTTTTAATATCGAAAGAAGATGAAATAAAGAAGGGATTAACCACAGACATCTACTTCATAAGAACAGAGAAAATTTTAAGAAGCATAGGGAAACTCGATACAAATGTTAAGATGGAGATATCAAGCGGTGGACTGCCAAAGGGATTCGGTTGGGGAGTCCTCGCTGGAGTTCCTGAAGTTTTAAATCTATTCAAAGATATGGAAATGGATCTATACATGATGAGAGAAGGAACTATATTCAAACCTAGGGACGACAATGGATACAGAACACCAATAGGATACCTTGTAGGGAAATATGGTGTATTCGGAAAGTATGAAACTCCCTTGCTAGGGTTATTATGCCAAGCTAGCGGCATAGCCACATACAGTGCACACATAAGACTTGCAGCTTGGGGGAAAGTACTACTATCCTTCGGTGCCAGAAGAATGCATCCAGCTATAACACCACTTATAGACTACGCGGCATATATAGCTGGTTTCGACGGTGTATCAGCCATACTCAGCGCAGAACTACTAGGGCTTGAGCCACAGGGCACTATGCCCCATGCACTAATCCTTATCGTGGGTGACCAAGTAAAGGCATGGAAAGCATTTGATAAATATGTGGAAAGGAATGTAAAACGAATAGCATTAATAGATACACTATATGATGAAAAGACAGAGGCAATCATGGCGGCCGAAGCACTAGGAGAAAATCTATTTGGTGTTAGAATAGATACTCCAAAGAGTCGAAGAGGCGACATAAAGGAAATAATTAAAGAGATACGATGGGAACTGGACCTAAGAGGATACAAAAATGTCAAGATTATAGTTTCCGGAGGCGTCAACCTAGACAACATTAAAGATATGATAGAAGCTGGTGCAGACGGATTCGGAGTAGGGACGTCAGTATCAAATGCACCGACTGTCGACTATGCATTAGATATCGTAGAAATAGAGGATAAACCTATCGCAAAAAGAGGTAAATTATCAGGAATGAAACAAGTATATAGATGTAAAAAGTGTTATTATTACCGAATAACAAAATTCCAAGATACTCTGAAAAAATGTCCAAGATGCGGAGGAGAAATGGAGCCATTAATTCATAAAGTTATAGAAAGAGGCAGAGTGCTCGTAGACTACTCAAACATAGAAGAAACAAGGGAGTACGTCTTATCACAGATAGAGCATATAGGTAAATTGGAGGGAATCATAGAATGACCAGCAGACTAATCAAATCAATCAAACTCTTCAATGTAGACCACACAATATACACCATAACCAAGGATATACGAGATACCGTTGAAGAACGAAATAAACAAGGAATATTAATAAATATTAAAAACACATTCGAATCCATTCTTCTATCCGCTATAGGCGTTAGATCATTGAGAAACCCGGGCCGAGTCAACGCGATATACTTTATAAGCGAAAGACGGTACAAAATGCCTCCAAACCTAGACAAACTGATGAAGTTCCTTAGAATCTCATATGAGTATATAGAGATAGGTTCAATAGCAAGAGATATAAACAGTTATATCCGCTCATATATATCCAACAAGAAAGTGGCTGCCAACGAGGTAATAGAAGCCTTAATTCTACGGGAACTTGCCGATAGTAGAAACCTCCTATTAATTGGAGATATAACTAGAAGCAATTGGCTATTGGGAATCTTCAACCAAATATACATGAAATCAATGGACTTACTACCGCTAACCAAAATATATAAAACCCAAACGAAGAAACTAATAAGCCGGCTACACATACTTCAATATACCAAAGGAACGGATCCAGACGAAAAATGGATAAATTTTAAAAATATGGTAAAACTGCAAGACGATATGGTTATAGACGCCATATTAGAGGGTATAATAAGCAGCAAAACAGATGAAGAAATATATGAAGACATATCACAATCCACCGAAAACATAACAATAGAGAAGGTAAGCCAAATAAGAAAAATATTTGAACAATCCTACTTCAAGAGAAACACACCACTAACGCTCTTATAAACCAAATTATACATTTTCTGGAAGACTCAAAACACCTACTTTCGAAGGTCCAGAATATATTATTTTCCCCCCATACCTAAGCTCAAAAAACATTCTAGACAAAATCGTCTTGTACCCATCAAAATTCAGGTAATCAATTAGACTCCAGCCCTTACGATGTCTAACCCTACCCCACAAACCAAAGAAAACCTTTAATTTTCTCCCCTTGTAGACACCGAACGGATCTAAAACAAAATCCTCGCCTTCATAAACGGGACCATAAACAACAGACCACTTACCCTCACTAAATATGAGATATACTATATTTAGACCACCATTAGAAGATACAAAAAAAGGGAATATATAGATGTTATCGCCTCTCGAAACCAGACTATGGAAGAAATCACTATACACATTGAGCACCCGCCCAGCACAAGCTTCCAGAGCAGAACTAGTATCCAACATATCTTGAAAACTGTCAAAATGTAAAAATAAGGCCTTATAAACCAACTCACCATCCGAGTATGTCGGTAAATCTAAAAGATTTGGAGGAAAAATTACTACACTAGAGTCGGCTAGTCCATCAAAATGGCTAGCCAATTTCCCGACATCAACCCATCCATTAAAACACGTATAATTGAAAAACTTGATATTATTGGTTATTAAGTTCACCTTCCCATTGATGACCTCAGGTCTATATCTTGATGGAAGGAACCTGGAGAAAGACAAGACATAATTAAACCAAGAAGAGTATCCAGTCGACACAGGTTTCACGTCCCATGAAAACCACTGAACAGTCCACACTCTAAATCCATCCTTCAAGAACTTGCCTAATCGAGGAACGACATACTCATCCCCATAGGAATTATAAAAACCGATGACAGCGAAGGTCATAGGAGGAACACGATAGAACTCGTCAAGAACAATCTTCTCCATAAACGATACATAGCCCAGAATCTCCTCATCAACAATAAAATCAACAACTGGATAGAGACTCACGTGCTCCTCTGGCAATTCTAAAAAACCAACTAAATAACCGTGGTCAACATTAATCCTGTAAATAAATAGGTCATGAAGACCCGGCCTATCCACAACTGCTAGAGATTCACCGCGATCCTCAGAACCCTTATCCAATTTTCAGCCACCTTATTGGGTTGATATCCTCCACCACCTAAATATAAAATGCCGATATTAAGGTCCTTAGCAACCCCAAATACACGCTCAACCGCCTTTAAATATCCTTGATCACTGTATTGGAGGTGAGTAAGTGGATCACCCGCTAACCCATCCTGACCAGCCTGAAAAACAATTACATCTGGCGAGACCTTAAACACATCCTCTATCAAATTATCGATATATGAGAGTAACTGCTCATCACCAGACCAAGGGGGAAGTGGAATATTCGTCTTGGTCCCAAAAGCTTTACCAGACCCACGCTCCATCCAACCACCAGTACCTGGAAATAGAAATCTACCATCCTCATGAATATCAAATATATATACATTGGGATCCGACTCATACGAGTAATATACCCCATCTCCATGATGCGCATCAATATCTATATAATAGAATTTTAAATCATTACCATATTTAGACCTCAATACCTCGATACTAACACCTATATCATTGAACACGCAGAAGCCGGAACCCCTATCTCTATATGCATGATGCCACCCTCCAGCAAGATTAACAGCAATGGAACGGTGATTATATGCAAAGTCCAAACCATATACGGAGGCACACACGGAGGCCAATGAAACCTCAAAGATACCTTTGAATACTGGAGTATCTCCATAGTCTATATACCCATAGCCTCTCTCAGACAACTTTTTAACACGACCTATATATTCAGAGGTATGAAATAAGCGGAGAATCCTCTCGTTACATAATCCGTCAACCTCGAAAAACTCTAAAGAACTCTTCAAAGCAGCATCATTTTCCAATAACTCTAAAAACCTCGCATATCTTTTAGTAGATAAAGGATGGTTCTCAAACCCATATTTGAATAGATTCTCCCCAACATAGAGTCTAGTTCTCATATTCATCTACGAGCAACAACCAGGTGAACCACATCTCTGTCATGAAGGATATAATTACGCGGTAGTTTAATACCCGTTCGAACATCAATGCCATGCAAAAGATTCTTCCTCAGTGTTGTATGAATTTCTCCAGCCAAATCTTCGAGATCCGCCTCCCTTGGCAATAAATAGACATCAGGCAACACTCTTCCCTTCCTATCACTCAGCCTCTCAATATCATGAACAGGATATACGTATTTGTACCCCATAACCTTAAAGACAAGAGTATTCAATGCGAACTGCACACCAGTCCTCATAATCTTGGAGAATACAAACCGCTCCATATACTCAAGTGCCTTCTTCTGCTTAGCCGTGAGCCTAGAAGGATCCTTAACACGGAACTCCTCATCACCAGGAATATACTCGACCAATCCTTTCTGCTCAGCCCTTCGCAGAGCAAGCTCAGAATCGGCTGAAGCAGGGATAACCACGACATCCTTAAGAGTATTGTTAAGCTTAATGTAATTCTTCTCAGCACCCTCCAAATCAATCTTGTTCGCTACCACGATCGTTGGCTTAGATATTTCTCTTACACGATAAGCAAATACCTTGGAATCATCCATACTCCAATCCTTAAATGGAATATCCTCCAAACCACTAAGTATCAAAGCCTCCTCAATATGCTCCTTCTTAACCTTAATACCCGATAAAACAGAATACAAAGCGTCAACCAGACCAATATTCTTCTCATGCTTCTCTATAGTCATTCTATTACCTTCAATAATCCGATGATACCAGAGGGCAAGCTCTTCTTCAATATCATAATAGTCAGCCAGAGGGTCCCCGTATCCAACTTCAACAATATTACCCTCGGCATCAATGCTTCCAGATGCATCCACAAGATGAATCAATGCATCAGACTGGGCTGCAACACCCAAGAACTGGTTACCCAAGCCCTTACCCATGTGAGCCCCCTTAATCAAACCGGGCAAGTCGATAAGCGTTATTCTATGGAACCTCCACCCACCAATACACACACTATTCCTAGGTTGACACTTCACATTAAACTCCCTACAAACACACGGCGACGATACATGAGCCACACCAATGTTAGGCCTCTTAGTGGTAAAGGGATAAGGCTGAATCTCCGCATTCAACAATGTAGCCGCATTAAAGAAAGTCGTCTTACCAGTATTAGTCTTACCAATAATACCGATCCTCAAATCCGCCATAGATAATGCACCCTTACAATAAATAGTTATATTCAAACTAAGTTATACAAATATTTTGAAAATAGAATGAGCTACATAAACATAAGGAAAGTAGGCAATGGCATAGTAATAGACACAAACAAATATAGATATGCACTAGACAAAGTTCCAAAGAATGTTAGTGCAGACATATATATGATATCCCACGCTCACACCGACCACCTCCCAAGCGGCCGAAATATTCAAGTACTATCCTCGAAGGAAACATTAGAATTGGCAAGAACCCGGGGATATACCTATAACGCCCTAGACCAAGATAGACACAAAGACATAGAAATGATAGAGAATGGACACATATTAGGATCAAGAGCATTCCTAATAGACGGAAAAATCCTATACACTGGAGACTTAAACATATTCGATAGAGAATTCCTTAGGGGATTCAAACCACCCCAAGCAGACATACTAATTATTGAAGCCACCTATGGAAAGAGAAGATACATATTTGGAGAATATAACAGACTAATAGAGAAATTGATACAGACTGTATATAAGTCCGTTATAAATGGAACTAATGTGATTCTGGAGGCCTATCCCCTCGGAAAAACACAACTTCTGACCAATCTATTTAGAAACTATAATAACCTATATGTATCCAAGGCAGTCCATAAATACAATGAATCATACAGAAAACTGGGATACCTAACAAACTGCAAGTATAATATATTAAACAAATCCGATATAACAGAGCCATTCCTACTAATAAAAGGAACAAACTCCAGAGTCGATACATCAAAATTCAACCTTAACACGAGAATAATAAGACTCACAGGATGGATGGTGGGCAAAGAAGATAAAGGCCTACCTTTAAGTGACCACGCCGACTTCCTAGGACTCCTCAGAGTAATCGACAAGGTAAACCCTAGAAAAATCTATACTATATTCGGATACTCAGCCACATTTGCAAAGGAACTGCAAAGACTGGGCTACGACGCCGAAAGCCTCTAGGACAATTAAAATATATCCTAAATAAATTTAATCATATAAGCAAACAAATCACATAATGCAACCACTATGGTGATACACATGAAAAAAAGAATACACGTGTTTATATCAGGACGAGTGCAGGGAGTATTCTTCAGATACACATCTAAAGAACTAGCCGAGCAGTTAGGAGTAACCGGTTGGATAAGAAATCTACCCGATGGCAGGGTAGAAGCCATAGTCGAAGGAGATGAAGATAAAATAGAGGAGATGATAGAGTTTTTCCACAAAGGCCCACCACTCGCCAGAGTAGATAAAGTGGAGATCATTGAAGAGGAATACAAAGGAGAATTCAAAGACTTCAGAATAAAATACTGATCTCACAGGAACATTCACACGTACCCAATATAAACAATCAAAGATTCTTCATCCAACCTCTCAACACCATCCTTTATATGATTAATATAACTTGGAAACTGTTTAAGCGACGAGATACCCCCCGAAATTAATGTATAACTAAGGGCGGTGGCCAAAACAGCACTGTCTAAGAAATCCATACCAGAGCCATACCCATACAAAAGACCAGCCATATATACATCACCAGCACCAGTAGTATCTATATCCCCATAAACAGGAATAGACGGGACATAAAACATTGAATTATCATAAACCACTACTGACCCTTTAACACCCAGTGTGATCGCTAGACCTCCCTTATAAACATCAACAAAATCCATAAATTCATCCGAATTAGAAAAAATATACGACAATTCGTCGTTCGAAACTTTCAGTATTTTAGTTTTCATAAAATAGTTCGGTGATATATGCCTCCCCACCACCCATCCATTACTTACCTCCCTGACTACACCTTGAGGATCCACACCAACATCAAAGTATCCACTCAATGTAAGAAGGTCATTTATGGATATTTCCCCTAGAACCGGAACAATACCCAATATATCCAAATCAAGATTACAAAAATACTCCAAAATATCCCCTATGTCAAACATATAGCCATAATTTTCGACCCTCTGCTCACGCAAGCCACCACTATATATATTCTTGAATAAAAGAGATGGTCCTCTGTATTTCTTAATCTGAAACACCCCCGACTCTGATTCCAGTGAAGAAAGAGGAAAACCCTCTCCCACTGCGGTTAGAACCTTATAGTCAACACCCAATACATCTAGAGCCCTAGATATATAATATATAGACCCCCCTACACCTTCCCTAATAATTGAACCAACTACATTTACATCTAGGGTAACCAGACCAACAAGCCCAATAATGGTAATCACCAACAATTACTCCGTATCTAATAATGACAACTTAGTCTCCTCGTCATACTTCCGCTCAACCTTGAAGTCAAATGCAAAAATAACATATTCGACAGTTAAAGAAGATATATTTCCCTCAAGCAAATGACCTACCTTTATATCCCCTTCATGAGATGCGGCAGAGATATGTACATGTACAACCGGCTTGCCATCCCTCCATGAAATATTACCTACACCCGAAACAAGTTCATAGAATCCTTCACCCACAAAGTTATCATACTCACCCGTCTCCTCATTGAAATATCCGACATTCACCCTATCCAGGCTTCCGATAAGCAGAACAGCCCCACTTTTTATATTGTTCTCCTCAACTATCCTTGTTAACTCCTTTAGGACGTCATCACCTCTCTTCAATCTCCCTATAAAAATTCTCTCAACGCCACCAACCTTCAACCAAGCCTCACCTCAATGATGTCAACAAAAATATTTCTATAGGACGATAGAAAATATTAAGATATTAATCATGAGAAAATGTTGCAAGTGAGCTATACATGTTAACTGACAACATATTAGATGACTTAAGTGAAGAGCTAAGACAAGTAACAGAACATGAATCAATAAGAAAATACAAAAACACTAGAGTGGCCTTCTACAGAGCAAATCCAAACAAAGACAAAGAAATTATAGACTGCATCGAGAAAAGCCTAGAAAAATATAAAGGCCGAAGTGAAATAATAAAACTCCTCATATCCGAAGGATATTTCCTTGACACGGGAATAGAAACCCTAAAGATAGTATATGGAGTAATATGGGAGGTATATGATTACCCCACATTCACCCATTATCTAATAAGACTTTTAAAGATACGTGATGAAAATAGAGGATCAAGATGGATAGCTGTATACATCGATGAAAATCCGGACACAGCATGGTGGACAGCGGAGGAAAGAACTTCATTATAGGTGATAAATCTTGGAAATAACCATCGGAATACCTGCCTACAACGAGGGAGAAAACTTAATAAAACTCCTAACCCAACTAAAGAAAGAATTCGATTCAGGTTCACCAATAAGAGAAGTTATAATAGTCGATGACAGTAATGACGACACACCAGAGATGGTTAGTAAACATCTAAGAGAGACCAAATATCCCTTTAACATAAAATTTATCCATAATAATGAAAGAATGGGAGTATCAAATGCTTGGAATACGATATTTCGAGAAGCCGATGGAGACACAATAATACTACTCGATGCAGATATTTCACTATCCCCGAAAGTAATAGAAAAACTCGCTAAAACTCTAGCAAGTAACCCAAAAATAGGAATAGTGGGATGCAGAACACGAACAATCGAACTCAAATCAATAGCTGCTCTAGCTACAAAAACAATAAACGAATGGCTTCATACAATAAGAACATTATATCCCCAAGCCCAATTTACAATAATGGGAAGAGCGCTAGCCCTCCGCAAGAAAATTGCGAGAAATATCTACATACCACCAGATACAATCTCAGTCGATCTTTACCTACAATGTATGGTAAGCAGAATGGGATTCGCTACGGTATATTTGGGAAACACCGAGGTATTTTTTAAGCCTCCACTAAAACTATACGAATTTACCTCCCAGGTAATAAGAGCATACTTAGGTCATAAACAATTAGAAAAAATAGTAAATAACACCATAAAAACAAAACTCAGTCTAAAAACTCAGATAGCACTCTTTATAAGGGAACTATACAAGTCAAAAAACATAAAAAAAGTCATATCAACAATCATAGCCTACCTATCAAGTCTAATTTATATCCCAATGGTTTGGAAAGGTGCGTCGAAGGCACTATGGGAAACAGCCAAGACAACAAAATAACTTACTAAGCTGATTAAAGAAGTTAGGTAAATAGTTACATAAATATATGACAAAAGGAATTAGATATAATATTGGAACATTCGCGATGATGAGCCATTGTAGTATTTGATACCCCGTCTAGGGGTAGATGTAGCAGACGGGCAGGCTGAGCAATAACAACCTTATATTTTTACATATCGGAGGGCATTTTCCAAACCAAGCATATACTTTTTAAGCTCCAACCCACCCTCAGACGAAAAGCCACCCAAACCACCATTACTTCTGATAACCCTATGGCAAGGCACAACAATAAGAAAAGGATTCCTAGAGAGAGACATGGCCACGGCCCTTGAATACCGTTTACCACCCACCTTCTCTGCCAACCATCCATAACTCCTAACTTCCCCATATGGAATCGACCTAGCAGCCCTCCATACATTATAATCGAACTGTGAACCCAGACCCTTTGCTAGGACCAGTTCATTAAAAGAAACCTCCCGACCCCCTGCATAACGAACAAACATGCTAGGAACTTCATCCTCAAGATTCTTCCTAAGCTTTACCATATGCAGATACCTAACACCAAAAATTACATAATCCTCGTAGACGATTTCTAATGATCCTTTGTAGAAAGGCACATAAGAAATACTTTTCATACATAACTAAAATGAAAACCTAGAATTTATGAGTTAGATGTATTAAATACTATTAACATAACCTAACAGTTAACACAAAAAGGGTTAGGAATGTTCCCATTAAAAGATATAAATAAAGCTGAGAAAACACCAATCTTGACAAGATTGCTAGTCGTATTGAACATAATAGTCTTCATCTATACCCTCCTAAGTCCAAATTACGAAGCTATCGTGGAGACATACGGCTTCAGACCAGTCTACATTTATAAGATGACTAGACTGGAAACATTGATAACATCCATGTTCCTGCACGGTGGAGCGGAGCACTTGATAGGAAACATGTGGTTCCTTTGGATATTTGGGGACAACGTTGAAGACAGACTAGGAAGACCAGCATTCCTTATTCTATATTTCATGTCAGGAATTTTCGGTTCAATCCTCTTCACGATAACTTCGGCAAACCCCTATATTGTAGCTATAGGTGCTTCGGGAGCCGTGTCTGGCATACTTGGAGCCTATCTAGTCTTATTTCCTAACGCAAAAATATTAACCCTAATACCACTAGGCTACTACTTTTACAGAATCGTAGAGATAAGAGCAGTATTTTACATATTCATTTGGTTTATTATGCAAGCCATATTTGCATCAATAACTATTGTGGCATTAATTGACTTGCCAGTAGCTTACTGGGCCCACATCGGAGGATTCATCATCGGACTAATATTTGGATCAATCAAAAGAATACAGCGGTAATTATACAAACTTAAATCATTAGGTTACATACAAAGGAACCATCTTTAACATCTATATAACTGCCAATCAACGGCTCTATATCAACTGCCACCAATTCAGAAGCCTCTATATCACCCCAGTATAAGTCAGGCGACGTTATAAAAACAATATCTTGGGTCTTGTAACCCCCCAGATATAGATCTGGATTATTAAATGGAGAATTATAGGTCAGATATTTAAAAAGAGCTGCCCCAGCCAACTTAATCGGGGGCCTTGGAGTCAAGAGGATCGGATAAAGCTTCCTCCGAGAGTTACGTAAATAATCCATCATCTTATTGAACAGTTCTTTGGATATCCCCCTTGGGGATGGTAAATATCGATAAAACTCGATAAATCCCTCTATATCAAATGGCAGGATTAAAGAAACACGAATCCTTAAAGGAGAAGAGTTGTAATGCGTGGTCCTAGTCTTAGGCACAAAACCCCAAGACAAAAGTTTATTCTTGAAAAACTTAATTCCCAAACCTCCACTAGAGACCTTGGCTTTATATACACCCCAAATTTGCTTACCCCTCACACGAATAACATTATATATTAAAACCTCCCCTAGCGAGAGGGTTAACCTACTTGAGCTCATCAATCTCATATCTTTAAACATTAGGAGACTATCAACCGAAGATATCGACTTAGGAAATACATACTTGAATTTTCTTCCCGCTGCATCAACGTACTCTAAACGGAATATAAATTTCCAATCGAAAAGGTACATCATTATATTTAATACTTTGGAACTATTCATCGCCGAGTCAATAAACTCCCTTAACTCAAATGCGCTGACCAATCTTTATTCACCCTTAAGCCTCCGTAGAACATGCTTAATAAAAAGTATAATGTTGGCAAGGCTATGCCAACCAACCAAATTAATAAGAGAAACAGTAACAACCAAAATGGCTAACCACATATTGTAAACTAAGAGCACTATAGATATTAAGCAAACAGCATACAGTCTTCTCGGAAAAAACAGAGGATAATAAAACGTCATAAAAATTAATATAATAGTAAATATTGATAGGGATTCCCCCAGCACTGAATCACCTACTTTATAAAGTATACCATATGAAATGAAGTATACCGTCGAGAGAAACAATAGGAACCTAGTCGCCTTCCTCAGCAGACTCCCTAATCTCATAAAAACCATCCTCCTTAATCTCCAAATCTACATAATGAGTATATTCCGGCAGTAATGGAGACCTTTCAGCAACCAACCTTCTTTTACCCCTCCCTATCTTAGACAAATATAACGAAAATTTGAAGCCGTAGCCGATCGCGTTCCCACCATAAAAAGAGTGGAACCCCTTCCCAGTAGGATTTTTACTCTCATGATTAGTCGCGATGACAACCAACTTGTACGAGCTAGCCAACCTAATCAAACCACCTACGATTAAATTAGTCACCACCGCCCTAGCAGGCAAATCGGAAAGTGAGATTGCAAGTCCCTTAACAAGCATCCCTAAACTATCTACAACAAGAAAACTAATTTTATATTTCCTGATAAACTTAGATAAAGGACTGGTAATCGGGTCAGACAAGCCCTTTATCTTTACCTCTGTTTTACCCCCCTTTCTCTCCACCTCCGCATCTATATCAAGTAACCTAAGCATACTCCCTATATCCACATTATCTAATAGATAGATTAATCGCTTACCACGCTCCTCACTATACAAATCAATACTACGTACAAAGAACTTAACCGCATCCGACAAATCTTCTAGATCATAAACGTACTCTAGATCATCCAGTACCGCGGCCAACTCCTTCTTAAAATCGCTTAGCCTAACCTTCTTACCACCCCTCTTTAAAACACCCCTCGTAATAAGTACATCCGAAATCTTAACTCCCGAACCGAAACGCTTAGCGAACCTCATAGTGAGTTCATCGGAGAAATTGCTTCTAAATGAGGCCTCAGTATCGATATATAATGCATTACCCAATCCCTGGTAAACCAGTTCATAAAGCAGTTGATAAATAAGGAATGTTTTCCCACTCTGAAATGGACCATAAATATGCACCATACTTTCCCTTGGCAAACCACCTCCAAACAAAACATTCACTTTAGGAATACTACGAATAATAAACCTATCAACCATTACCCCCACCTTCCCTTAACTTCATAAGCCCCTTAATAGTGACCTTATACACAGGTCTATTGCCCATGTATTCTTTCCTTAAAAACCCATTCCTCCACAGCCACTCAACAGCCATATAAACATCTCCCCTATCCCACTCCCGAAAATACATATATAATCCCTCCAACCCTACTCCACCCAAATCCCTAACCTTAGATAAAATATTCTGTATTAAGGAACTGGGGGGCTTATAGTCATCTATATCCTTGGGAGGGGAGGGTATATGAGTCAGGTACCTCCTCACGATGCGCTCAATCCTAATTGGAATAAGACGCCCCACGCTAACTAAGTGGTGAGTAGAGTAATCGTCAAATAGTAACGGATTGAGCCTAACCCTCCTCCACAGTTTACTTAACAACCTATTATCAATCACTACATTGTAGTAAGGAACTACCACATCCCTTGAAGGCAACGAATAGAAATGGATAACATTATACATAGTCTCCAGGGAAGACATAAGAATATCCATATGTAGAGCACTTAAGTGCGGCATATAAAAATCGCCGCAGAAGAAGATATTTAGACGGCTAATCGAATAAAGTAGGCTAGCAAAGATAGATACCACATAAAGAAAGAGAGAGGAATAGAAATTTCCTGTAAAAGAGTAATTAATTATACTTGGATATTTTATTAAGGCTTCATAATCGAAAGGCTCATCACTACCAAATATTTTCTTTGAGGCACCACTGTAAATCAAGTATCTTAAGAAGCTATACAGTATTGAATACATATGTTTATCAAATCCGCTAGCTTCATTTCTTAAGATCTCCAATTCAGATATAACCAATTCATTATTAACATAACCCTCCCGATCATATAATCTACGCATAATATCCACAAAACCTTGCCTCCACTCGAGTCTAGACTGGCCCAGAATCTTATACACAATAATAAGTGAATCAACTACCAAATCGAAATACAAGTCTACGCGGATACCTTTAGGAGGAATCAAAATATTAAAAGGAATATCTATGCCTATGACGTATCTCGCGACATCAGGAACCCCTATATCAACATCGAACCACGATCCCCTAAAGTCAAATAGAACAGGATGGATAGAATTTGAAGTAGCCAGCTCAATAATATCAATAATCGATGGCTCATCATATTTACCTACAACTATCGTCCCTTTACTAAGTAAATCCCAACCGACCTCAAATCCGGCGTCCTCAACATCACGGAAGCCAATTTGAATCGTCATCAATCAAGAAGCAGAAGCCAAAACCTTATAAAACAACTCTTTGATTGAAGATTCAAAAGGATATCAAAAAATTTTGAAGCTATTCCTCCATTACTTTAAATGAGTAGCCCCTAGCTGTAGGCCGCGTCACAAGAGTCTTGTAACCCTTTTCTCTCAATAACTCACTAAACTTGTTGAGATCACTCTCCCTAACAAATATACATATACTTGGCCCAGTACCGGCTATACAAGCAGCCACGGCTCCTTCTGTCAAGGTCTCTACTAGGGTCTCATAATCTAGATTCCCCAGTATGGAAAATAATATCCCATTTAGAGTGGCCGCTTTAAGATGCCCCCCCTTCTGACCCACATCAAAGATTTTCTTGAATAGTTCACCATACCGTCTAATCTCTCTCATCCTCGATATCAAGTCGACCCTTGAGGTATTTCTATAACCAATAATAACATATGTATCTGGAACACCCGTGTACCAAGAAATGACTCTACCACCCATATTATCAGTATAGACAACGCCACCCTTCAGCGAAGCATAAATACCATCAAGAGACGCCGAATATAGACCGCCCACAGCTTTAGATATATTCAATGCATGATGAATTATATCATTCTCAGAGAAAGAAAGCTCAAGAAGCTGAGTAGCAGCCAAAACCGCATACACAGACACAGCAGCACCACTCTTCAAACCTATTCCAGGAGGAATTTTAGAATCAATCTCTATTTGGATCCCTTTACCCTTAACTTTCGAGAGATATCTGTGCAGAAAAGCCTTCCTAACTTGATTAATCAACTTAGTATCTCTATCCCACTCACCCTTAATGATAAACTCAATCTCTCCCGCCTTGTCAGTAAAACTAGCCACAACCCGTAGGGGGATATCTATGCCCATCGACGCAGCATAACCACTTGTTACACTAGTTATAAAAGGTAGTGAACCGTGACCAATAACCTCAACAGTTCTCATCAATAAAAAATAATGGTGACAGATATAATTTTAATAAGATAATTTTTCAGTCTTTTTCATCACGTACTATAATCTGAATTCTACGTTTAGACAACTCATTAAAGAACATCCCTGCATCCAAAACCCTCTCAACTGGATGAGCACCCGCTTCATTAATAACGCCCTTAGCTAGCCAATAAGCCACTATGGATGCAGGAACAGCCGTCAATAAGGACCCCGTGTCCCAGCTAACCTTCGCAATCGCCGTTGCACTCTTTACATTATACTCACCGTTCTTAACACCAGCTACCACTGCTTGGAGCATCTCATAACCGGACCAACCATCAAACGACAAGTCAAGCCGTTTTAACAAATCCAACAAAACACTCCGGGGAGAGACCTTAACTCCATTAACTTCTATTGGCTCCTTCCCAGCAAGACCTAAGTCAGCTATCAACTTCCACCTCATCCCCTCCTCCCAAGGCAAATTAAATGCATCGATCTTGTACCAAACCTCCTTCACACCCTTATCTCTATAAGTCTCAGCAAGAGTGATAACCTCTGGATGAAAGATCATAAATACCTTGGACACACCTATAGGTTCAGGAAAAAACCTCTCCTCCATCCCAGAAAAAGGCGGTACCTTAACAAACTCACCCTCCCTATAAACCACAGCATCCATAGTTGCCTCATCCAAAACAGTCTCCACAGAATACTTCCACCTAATAGGATTCTCCCTATAAGGTGGATTAACTTCCTTATTGACATCATATAAATGTATGTAGTCAACTACATCCAAATCTTCAACTAGATACTTCGCCAACATATTAATTAGACCTGGAGCCCCACCCACGTCAATCATAGCTGGAACCCCTACCTCCTTAAACTTCTCATCATAGCCATACTGCGAACTACCTAAATCAAGATAAGGAGTCTTGGTTTCAAGCGCCGCATCAAGAACATATTTAGCCAAACCATAATAAGTAGCATTAACCACACAATCCACCTTATCCAAAATCCTCTTAACCGCATCTATATCACGAACATCCAATCGAATCCCTTCAATCCTATTATCATATTTCTCTAAAGCCAAAGCCTTATCTAGATCAATATCCCCCACGATTATCTTATCTACATCCCTATAAAACCTAGCTAAATCCTTAACAATAACAGAACCAACCAAACCAGCACCAATAACAAGAATCCTCAAACCAACCACCTCCCATCCAAGAAAGGACTAACAAATTGAACAACAGAACATATCTTAAACGAATTTTATGAAAAATATCCAATAAAATAACTCTTAGTATAAACTATATAGTCAAAAACATTCGAATATCAATATTCCCTAATTATTAAGCCTACCTTCCATATAAAGCATCCAATAAACGCCACAAATCACCTTCATCATCCAGACCCTTCACGATAATTTTCCCCGTTTTGAATATGTTAATCTCTAGACCGTCCTTTTTTACACGAACTAGAGGCTTAATATTTGATATATTTAGTTTCTTATAAACAGGGAAAAGAGCCTCCTCATACAATTCATCTTTAAATAATACCATAAACCCTTTCTTCTCCCCACACAACTTCTCAATCTTCTTAATATACTTCCTATAATTCACTAGATATCACCAATATATCTCTCAGGGCCTCAATAAATATGTCTATTTCCTCCTTTAAATTATAAATGTAATAACTGGCTCTGGCTGAATTAGATATATTATAATACTCATGTAAAGGTTGCGCGCAATGATGCCCACTCCTCACCATGATCCCATAATCATCCAAAAGCGATGCAGTCTCATGACCACCCAATCCCACAATATTAAATGCAACTACTCCACTTCTAGAATTGGGGTTCATCGGCCCGTAAATCTCGACGCCTTCCAGCTCCTCCATTAACTCCAAGGTATACTTGACTAAATCCCGTTCATAAGCATGAACATTATCCATACCCAGATTATCCAAATATTTAATTGCCTCCATCAAGCCCACCGCACCAGCCACATTAGGAGTTCCCGCCTCAAACTTCCAAGGTAAATCATTGTATTTAACACTGAACCCGCCCTCGAGCCTAGCAGAAACACTACTAATCATGTCTCCTCCACCTAAGAACGGCTCCATATCCTCCAAAACCTCTTCCTTACCATATAGAACCCCTATACCCATGGGACCCAACATCTTATGACCTGAAAAAACTAGAAAATCAACATCCAATGACTTTACATTAACTGGCATATGAGGCACAGACTGAGCCCCATCAACCAAGATATATGCACCGACCTCATGAGCCATCTTAGCGATCGTCTTAACATCATTTATAGTACCAAGGACATTTGAAACATGGGGAACACAAACGATCTTGGTTCGGCTACTTAGTTTACTTGCTAAATCATCCAGATCTATCTTCCCTTCTTCATCTATCCCAACAGTATATATTTTTATACCTTTAACCTTGGATATAATATGCCATGGAACGATATTACTATGATGATCCATTAAAGTAACGATAACTTCATCACCTTCACTAAATTCATGTAAACCCAATGAATAAGCAACTAAATTCGTACCCTCGGTTGCGTTCTTCACGAACACAATTTCCCTATAGCTATCCGCACCGATAAATCGAGCCACGACCTCATGAGCATCCTCGTACTTCTGAGAGGCCTCTTGAGAGAGAGTATGAACAGCCCTATGCACATTACTATTATAATATTTATAATAGTTAGCAACAGCCTCGATTACCTGTATAGGTTTTTGACTGGTAGCAGCATTATCAAAATATATGAGCCGTTTGCCCTTGACCTTTCTACTCAATATGGGAAAATCTTTCCTAATCACTTTTGGATCGAACATACCATCACCAACTATATCAAACATTTGTAGTATAAAATTATATAATATTAATTGGTTAATTATTTAATTAACAGTGTTA
>JALTTZ010000028.1 GCA_027047855.1 Nitrososphaeria archaeon | reverse complement strand
GCAGGTATAAGAGCAAAGGCTGAGAAGAAAGGTGATAAATATATTATAAATGGTAGGAAAATCTTCATTAGTACGATGGATTATGCTAAGTATATAGTGGTTCTTGTAAGGACATCTTCTCCAGATGAGCCTAGTAAGCTGCATAAAGGGATGTCTCTTTTTCTTGTAGAGAGAGATACTCCTGGACTGGTTATAGGAGATAAAATAGAGACAATGTCGATGAGAGGAGACCGTCCATATGAGTTGATATTTGATAATGCACAGGTCCCTGAAGAGAACCTGATTGGTAAGGAAGGCATGGGTTTTTATTATACTATGGTTCTACTAAATTTCACTAGGATTAATATCGCTGCTCAGGGTGTTGGTATTGCACAAGGCGTCTTTGAGAAAGCGACAGACTACTCTCTTAAGCGAGAGGCATTCGGTAAGAAAATATATCAATTTGAGACTATAGCATTTAAGATATCTGAGATGTTCACTAAAATTCAGGCGGCCAGACTTCTAACTTATTGGGCTGCTAAGGTAAGTGAGTCTCAATTTAATTCTCCTGAGACTGCTTTACCAGAGGTTGCATTGGCTGGTAGCGTTGCAAAAATATTTGCGACTGAGACAGCTGAATATTGTGCAAGACAGGCTGTGCAGATACACGGAGGATACGGAGTCGATTTTGAAATAGGTGTGGAACGTTATTTAAGGGACTCTGTAGTCACAACAATCTATGAGGGAACGAATGAGATCCAGAGGTATATAATAGCTAGGTTTATTCCTCAAATGATGTACAATATGAAGTTATCAATAGGTTAGTTAATTAAGAATATTCGAGAGGTCTGTTCAATAGCATGTTAAAGATCTTTGTATACGGTGATATTAAACAACATATAAAAGAGCGTGTATTATATGCTGTAGATAAAGTGTTTTCTTTATCAGAATCTAGGCCACCATATGTAGAGATCCATATATTTGAACATCGCATCGACCTTGAAACCCATATGTTACGTGAATATAGGGATCTTCCCCTACACTCTTCTTCCATATTTAATATTTATTTTGCTATGCATGACGCCTATAGAGGTTGGCCACGTATATATTTATGTCAGGAGTTAATGGAAGAATTTGAAGAAGATATTTGGTTAGGAGGTGTGGTACATGAGGTTGGACATGCTATTCTTCATGGTGCACTAGAGTATTATATGCTGAGTTTACCAAACTCTCTTAGAACACTGTGTAAAAAGCTGGACAGTGGAATGGACGAATGTTTAAATTTATTATATTATGTTTCGGTGGTTGTCAAGGATTATGAGGTTTCAAGGTTTTTAGTTAAACTTGGTTTAGCAGATTATATCTATCCTTATTCATTATATTTCCTTAATGTAAGGGAGAATGAGGTCGATCTTTGGAGGAAATTGACTGATTCTTTTTCTAGGATAATTTATCTTCTTATAATCGGGAAGAATATAGCTTCTGCATTGCCAATCATATATTTAAAAAATTATAGGGCTTCAATAAAGCGGAGAATCGATAATATAAAAGAAGCTTTAGACAATAAATATTCTGTTTTTATCGAAATGCTTATCGATGCTCTTGAGTCTTTAGAATA
>JALTTZ010000027.1 GCA_027047855.1 Nitrososphaeria archaeon | reverse complement strand
GCCACAATTAAATTAAGGATTAATATTTAAATTAAATTATAGTCTGAGTTATCACGACATAAAGCCACGTGATTCCGATGAATAAAAAGGAGGCTATGAATAAAATCGAGAATGAGATAAAAAACTGCAGAAAATGTAGACTATATCAAAGCCGCACAAATACGGTACCAGGAGAAGGGAACCTAAATACTAAAATAATGTTCATAGGAGAAGCTCCTGGAGCTAGAGAGGACGCCACTGGAAGGCCTTTTGTAGGAGCAGCGGGAAAGCTACTTACCCAATTAATAGAGAGTATGGGGCTCACACGGGAAAAAGTATATATAACAAATATTGTAAAGTGTCGTCCACCAGGAAATAGAGACCCCCAACCAGATGAAATATACACGTGCTTACCTTACCTGAAAAAACAAATCAACATAATTAACCCAAGGGTAATAGTAACACTAGGAAGACATGCCACAAAAACAATATTTGAATTGGCCAGTATACCGTTCGGCAGCATGTCGAGCGTACACGGAACAGAGTTTAGAGGAAAGATAAATGGTAGATACATAACTATAATCCCAACTTACCACCCGGCAGCAGCCCTCTATAATCCCAACCTAAGAAATACACTCTTTGAAGACTTCAGAGTAATAAAAGAAGCATTAACAAAGGATTATAAGGGACCCTTAGACTACTTCATTCCATAAGGCGACTTTAAAATGCTACCATTAGACATATTCAATCATCTAAAGAATAAGAAAATAATTTTGTATGACATAGATAACACACTCATTGATGTCAGCGAGAGATATAGAATGAGTCTGAGAGAGAGTGGTCTAGACCCCAACATAAACATAAGGAAAATACCACCAAGCGAAAGAAACAGATTCTGGAGAGTATTCCTATCAAACAAATATATGCACCTAGACAAACCAAATCAACAAGAAATAAAGAAGCTCAACAAGAAATATGATGAGGGATACGGAATTATATTAATAACCGGGAGGCCAGGAACATTAAGAAAAGATACTTTAGAACAGCTGAGGCGATTCGCAATAAAATATCATGCATTAATAATGAGGCCTAAGAATAATAGGGAGCCAGACAAGATATACAAGGTAAGATTGATTAGAGAAATGGTAAATATAGGCCTAAATATAATAGAGTATCATGAAGACGATCCAGGAACAGTAGAGATAATCAAAGAAGAATTTCCTCGGATTAAGGTGATAAAACACGATCTGGCCAAAAGGAAATTTATATTTCACGACGATTAGGATTCCTCCTTAAACGCCTCACTGAACTCCTTCAACTCACCACGCCTCTCAACATAAATCTTGCCTTTATACCCACCCAACTTTCTATCAATGACTATAACATCATCCTTCTTAACCGGAATACCAACATATCCATTAAGCATCATATATACCAGAACTTGAAGAACTCTGTCAAAATGCGTCTTATTCTTATTCTTTAGGTTAGATAAATACGTGTAGGCCTCAGGGGAAAGGAAGCCTCTCAACTTCTCTAATATATCTCTTTCATCAGTTTTCTTGACTTCCTCTTGGGGAAGGGCGTCAATCATTTGCGTTTCAATAATGCCAGGTGCAAGGCAATAGACTGTAGTTTGA
>JALTTZ010000026.1 GCA_027047855.1 Nitrososphaeria archaeon | reverse complement strand
AAGGAAAGAATAATATATGTCTTGTCTAACATCGAGACTTCAGAAAAACTTATTAATGAATTGATCTCATATTCGGAAAAATTGATGGGTAGGTAAGGATCATGATACTTGAACCAATTTACTTGTCGACGCTGTTATACGGGTTTGGCATAGTCTGTTTGATAGGTTTAACCGCACTCTATTTAAATGTGTTGACTAAGGATGGTTTCCTCGCCGGATTACTCATCGGAGTTCCTATCCTGGTATTCGGAGGTTTTGATAATTTCATCTTGTTATTGACTTTCCTCATTCTGGGCAGTATATTGTCGAGGATCGGGCGTTCGGTTAAAAGGCGCTATAATCCAGTGGGTGAGGTTGTGGGGACGCGCGCTTGGCCAAATGTAGTGGCCAATGGTTTTTGGCCTATGATATCCTCCGTTATGATATATTTCACATCTGACCCTGCTATAAAAATTGTTTGGGAGATGTTCTTCATCGGGTCTCTTGCCAGTATGGTGGCGGATACTTCTGCCACGGAGATTGGTATGTTGTCTAGGGAGAAACCTAGAATAATTACTTATTTAGGTAGTGTGGTTGAACCTGGGGCTTCAGGGGGCGTGACCCTTTTAGGAACTTTAGCTAGCGCTGTTGTCACATTCATATTTGGTTTGTTGGCTTATCTGATAAGTGGGTTTAATCCTTTAACCAAGTTCACTTTAATTGGTTTTTCACCCCTCGTTTACACGAGGGGCAGCGAAGCTTGGATGTTGTCGGTTATTGTTTTGGCTGGTTTTCTGGGGAGTTTGGTCGATAGCATTTTAGGGGCTTCGGTGCAGGTTAAATATAGGTGTAGAATTTGTGGCAAGAACGTCGAGGTACCTGTCCATTGTGGTGTTGATGCTGAGTATCTATCTGGTATAAGGTTTATAGATAATCATATGGTTAATTTTATATCTAGTTTTGTTGGTGGGGTTATTGCCGTCGCCCTCGCTTCCTTAATTTGATCTCTGAGTAGACTATATCCTTCTCTTCATCACCCACTATCCCCATGCCATACATTAGGTCTATCAACTCGGTCATATTTATTACTGGATAGACTGTTATCCCGATTTTTTTAAGTCTCTCTACTCCACCGTCTTCTCTGTCGAGTATGACTACAGCTTTACTTATTTTACATTTGTACATATTTTTTAGTGTTCTTGATATTCGGCTTATGGTTTTTCCACTACTTACTAGATCGTCTATAATTAGGGCTTTGTCATTCGAGTCTATGGTACCCATGACTACTTTATTCTCATATTTCCCAAAGAGTGCGAAGGGTTTTCCCATTTTTATGGAGGAGGGTATAACAAGTAGTGAGCCTTTGTTCATAATTCCAACTATCTTGGTTACTGATTCGTCTATGTTTTTCTCCTTTATCTTTTCTATTATAATATCAACTACTTTATCAAGGTATCGGGGGTTATTTGCTAGGAGGGAGAAATCTAAATAGTATTGGGTATGTATACCACTTGCCAATATATAGTCTCCAAATGATAGAATTCCTAGGCGAGCGATTATCTTTACTAATTCCTCCTTGTGCTCCAAATCCATCAACTCCTCCTAAAATTACGTAATATCAATCTATAATATTGTAAAG
>JALTTZ010000025.1:13137-13692 GCA_027047855.1 Nitrososphaeria archaeon | reverse complement strand
AGGAATTATTTATCCTCACTGAGTTATCTAAGATTATTGTAAATTTATCGAGATTGAGAAGAAGTGGATGGAAATTATCGGGGGTTGACTGTGCAGAAACTGTTTCCGAGCATAGTTTCGATGTTGCCCTATACTCTTTAGTAATAAGTTCTATGATTAAAGATGTAGATCCCACCAAAGTATCATTGTATGCACTATTTCATGATATAGCGGAGGCATATATGGGCGATATACCTAAACCTAGAAAAAGGAGGGAAGATATAAGAAAAGAGATAGACATAACATCGAATATAATAAGAAAATTGCGAGTAGATAGTATTATTGACCCAAAGATTCTGGATAAAAATGAAACTACAGAGTTCAAGATAATTAAACTGAGTGATAACTTAGCGACATTGAATAAAGGTCTCAAATACTTCGAAGAAGGACATAAAACGCCATACCTCAAACAGATTTTAATCAATAGTATGGCAGAGGCTAAAAGATTGGCACGGGAATTGAACTTGGATCAGGTCATCGACCTCCTGGAAAAAATATCAGAAGATTATGAAAAAG
>JALTTZ010000025.1:0-13127 GCA_027047855.1 Nitrososphaeria archaeon | reverse complement strand
GTATTTGAATTATAAATATTAATTTATTTTTCGGATTGAGAAACGAGACACTTATTAGCGACGGCCTATTAATTATATAACTGAGCCATAATGAGCATAAAAAATGGTGGCATAAGAAATATTTGGCTAATTTTGATAGTTTTAATAGTCATTTTGATAGTGGTTCCACTACTATACCCTCTATTTGTACCCTATATGGGAGTAAGTCACATGCAGAGCATGGCATATATGATGGGTTGGGGTGTAGTGTACCTACTTGTATTCGTATTACTCATCGGGTTAGTAGTGGCCTTAGCAGTCAGTTATACTACTAGGGGAACAACGAGTGAAGTGTCTTCCCTATCAACCTCCACAAATACCAATGCGAAGTCGGAGGAGAAAAGAAATGGATTGGCTGATTTGATGAGGATACTGACTCCTGAGGAAAAGACGGTAATTAATTTATTGATACAAAATGGTGGCGAGATGCTTCAGAAAGATATTACAAGGCAATTGGGATTTACGCGTCTCAAGACGCACCGAATACTGGAGAGAATGGAGAACAGAAACTTGATAAAAAGAATAAGGATCGGAAATACTAACAAGGTTTTTCTAGAGGATTGGGTGATGGAGGCATCTAAAGCAAGCGTGGGCTAATATTTACACATCCCTAAAATAAGAAACAATTAAACCAAGCTTTAATTAATGGTAGATGCACATTTAACATCTGAAATGTCTAAATGGATTAGATTCGCTAAAGAAAGAGCGTATCTTACACGTTCAGCGATAGTTAAGATAATTCATGGTGTGCCCATTACGGTCTATAAGACCTCTCAAGGGTTAAAGGTTATGTAGCCATATGCCCCCATAAGTGTCACATACTCTGTATTAGAGAGCTAACCAGAGGCAATTATATAATATGCCAGGGACATGGAGAACAATTTCCTGTTCTTACTGCGGAACCTAAAGAAAATATAGCTAAAGAAGGGCTAAAAACAGTGAATATAAAGGTTGATGAGGGAATAATATATGTGGAAAAACCCACCAAGGACATTATTGAATGGGTGCATAAAATCAACGTAAAGTAGCATTATTAGAAAAAATCTTCGTACATAATTAGCAGTTTAATGAATGCATAGCTTAGTTATATATTTTTGTTAAATATATAGTTCACTACCTAACATATTTTCTAGTGAAGACAAATGGATGGAGACGACCCCCCACCGCCTAAACCATTATCCATAAAGCTCCTAGAGAATGAAGTTTATGCTTTCCAAAAAAGTCTAAAATTCAAAAGACCACGAGGACTTAGAAACTTGACTTGGTGGGGTAGCGAGAGAATAAATCTAAAGACAGGCTATAACATAAATCCAAATATTGTAGATGAAGAATTCCTCGATGAAATTAAACTGGAGAAGATTGGAGGCATCACTAGTAAACTGGTATGGATTATGAGAAGAAGACTGGGGGCAGGGTTCTACCACAACACACTCTTCAGAAATAGCTTAATATGGAAAATTTTTTCCAGCATGTTAACTAAATTTCTCCCATATCCATATCCAGATATGAGTCAAGCACCAGTAGACAAATATCCACTCCAGATATACATTGACTGCGATGTGTTGATTGTAGGTGGAGGGCTTACAGGATTAACCATCGCCGAAGAACTATCGAAATATATTAGGAATATAGTTGTTCTTGACGGGGACCAAAAGGGCTTCGGGGGATACGCCGCTTTTCTAGACTCCACAAATAGAAATCTAAAGAATCTATATAACAAGTTAAGGAAGAAAGGAGTGAAAATAGTTAATGGAGGGGTGTTTCAGGGATTCCTAGAGGACGGATATATAGCATATAAATATGACACAAATCAAACAATAAGGATTGATAGCGATGTCATTATAATAGCGACTGGCTCATATGAAATTCCTCCTTTATATGAAAATAACGATATTCCGATGACGATCTCACTTACGACTCTCCTAAAATTGGTTATGGGATACAGCATAACAAAACTTAAGAAGGGTATATTAATTGGTGGAATGGGAGACCTAATCCCAGCCCTTGAGACTCTAAAGAAAAAAGGAGTAGACTTATTCCTAGTATACAGAAATAAAATACCAGAAAAGTTGAGAAGATTCTTGGAGGAAAAAGGCATTCAGTATTATGAAAATGTTTATAGAATATCGAGTAAAGGGAGAGAAAGAGTTGAATACGTTACTATTGTTGATGAGAAGGGAGAAACTTTGAACATCGAGGTCGACTTCGTCGCATATTCCCCTATAGTGGCTCCTGATAAAGAGGTTGTCGCCCAACTGGGTATAAAATATGTTTTCGATACAAGACTCGGTGGCTATGTACCCATGCATAATCTATATGGAGAGATAGGCCCCGACCTCAACTTTTACATAGCAGGTAGCGCCGGGGGATACATCCCTATAGAATACATAAGTGACTACGCCATAATTACAGCCAGATACATTTTGAATAAGATATACGGTAAAGGTGAAGGTTACGAAAGCAGTGCATCCACACTGATGAATAAAATAAAAGAAACCCACCCAGAGATTTATGAAGGATTAAACTCATTAGACGCTGCATATAGAAACAATAGAAGTTATGAATTTGTGGGCTGGGAGAAACCGCCGAACATATTCCATGGAGACCCAACTAAAATCTTTGTCTGCTTCGATATGGATATACTCTACAGCGACTTGATTCATATGTACAAGGATCTAGGGATATGGAGAATGGAGCACATTAAGAGGTATTCGGGACTGGGCACTGGAATATGTCAAGGGCGCGACTGCCAACTAAACGCTTCAATAATCATCAATAACCTAAGCGGAAAATCCTTTCTCGATATAGGTAGATTTAGGGCCAGGTTCCCCGTAATCCCACAAACTTTAATTAGCCTTGCAGGTGTAGAGACATGAAACACGATATAACTATAGTCGGAGGGGGAGTAATCGGATTATCAATAGCATATTACTTGAAGAAGAAAGCACCAGACCTTGATATTGCAGTATATGAAGCTAAGTATATTGGATATGGAGCTAGCACCAGGAACGGATCTCATATAAGGGTCCACTTCTGGAGCGAGCCTAATGTCGTGTTCGCTATAAAATCAAGAAAGATGATGCTATCGCTCGCAAAGGAAACTGGCTGGAACCCTACACCATATATTGGAGGCTATCTCTGGTTAATATATGATGAAGATACCTACCAAGCATATAAACACACAAACAGGGATATTTGGAGCAAGTATGGCGTAGCTGTAGAATTTTTAGACCCGGAGGAGGTGATAGAGAGATATCCCTATCTTAATCCCGGAAAACTTATCACTGGGGTTTTGGGAGTGCAGGACGGCAAGATTCACCATGATTTTGTCACCTATGCATATGCATATAAATTTAAGAATATGGGCGGAAAGATTTACGAGTATACACCAATAAACTCAATCGTCTTAGAGGAAGGAAGGATCAGGGGAGTGGACATCGGCGGAAAGATTATTGAGAGTGAGAAAGTGATTGTCGCTGCTGGGGCTTGGAGCAAGAGCTTAATGGAGAGTATCGGAATAACTCTACCCCTCACACCTAGCCGAAAAGAGTTGTCGGTTTTGGAACCAGTAAACTTCTTCATAAAACCGTTAATAATAGATATGAGACCCTCATCTAGGGGGCTCTATGTATGCCAGACCCCAAGGGGAGAGGTAATGGGGAGCGTCGACTATCCCGAGGTACAAGGAGTATATGAATTCAATAATACCATAAAATATCTTTCTACATATGCTAGGGCAGTGATAAGATTGATTCCTGCCCTCAAATATCTACGTGTACTTAGAATTTGGAGTGGAGATTATAATGTATCAGCAGACCATAGTCATATAATGGGTAGAGACGATGAATGGCCCGATGGTTTATATGTAGCCACAGGGTATAGTGGACACGGCTTCATGATGGCTCCATATACAGGTCTTCTAATGAGCGAATATATTATAGAAGACAAAATACATCCTGATATGGAACCATTCCTCCCAACTAGGTTCAAAGAAGGGAGACTAGTAAAGGAAATGATGGTTATAGGATAAAACCATGTGTGGAGACTATAGGAACCAGTCAAACTATAATCCATCCAATCTTACTTTAATTATCGATGTATTATTAAAAAGGTAAATTAGAAAAAGGGATGCTTATTTCTCCATACTCATGTAATGCTTCATTACAGACACCGTATATTTTGCAATGCCGGGCACAGTATCTAGAGTTATATATTCATTTGGTGCATGTGCTCTGCCCCCGTTCCCTGGACCCGCTGCAACGCTCTCAATACCTAAAACCCTTGTGAACAGGTAGGTTGGTGCCGAACCAGGCAACATCGGAATCGTATAGGGTCTTAAACCCAGACTCCTGAAAGCTTCTCTAGCAGCGTTTGCAGCCCTTCCCTCAGGATCACTCTTACTCCAAGGGTATTTATCAATTAATTCAACCTCCAAGAAATCAACTAGCCCTAGAGCCTCAATATGCTCCAAGAATCTCTTGAAAACTTTCTCTGGCTCCATATTAGGAACTAATCTGAAATCGATCCTCAATACACCAGAGCTTGGAACGATGGTTTTCGTTCCGGGGCCGGTGTAGCCTGATGAAAATCCATCGACATTCACGTTAGGCTTGAAATATACATTAAGATACAAGTCCTCGCCACTTAGCCTACTCTTATTAATACCATACAAATCCATGGCTACCTCGAAGGGTGCAGCCTCCATGATGTCACTCAAATACTTTAAATCTGAGTCTGTAGGTGAAACTGCATCCTCTTCAAGCCAGTCTATTATGGGGCCTTTGAAGGGATCAATCAAGCTAGAGACAAGCTTCGATAATATTACGGCGGGGTTATATATCCCTCTACCCAAGCTACTATGGACATCATACTCACTAGTCTTTACCCGTACTTCAATGAACATTATACCTTTATTTCCCAGAATTATTCTCGGCTTTCCCCTAATACTCTCACTTGGAATGGCAAAGTATTGAAATGAGGCATTCGAGAGCTCCTCCTTAACATCTTCAATAAACTTCGGCATACTCGGACTGCCGAGTTCCTCTTCACCTTCCAAAGCGAAATACACATTCATGGGCAATGAACCAAATTCCCTAATATACATTTTCATGCCAAGCAACCCACTCAACAGCGCTCCCTTAGTGTTATACGCCCCTCTAGCTATTATTTTATCACTGTCTATCGTGGCATCAAAGGGAGGATACTTCCATTTATCTAGCGGTTCCACTGGCTGGACATCATACATATTGTAATATATAACTGATTTATCACTACCAGAGTCCAAATAACCGTAAACTATTGGATGCCCGCCATAGCGCCTAAGTTCAGCCACACCACCCAATTCATCAATAATGAAGTCTTTTAGAAATGATGCGGTCTCTTCTATTCCCTCACCAGTCCCCGATATACTAGGCATTCGGAGAAAAGCCCTTACCTCATCGATCAGTTTCTTCTTATTGGTATCAATGATCGAATAGAAACTACTTAACGACATATATTAACATATATGCAAAACACTGTTTTAACCTTATCCTCACATATGTGGAAAAATATAATCATACTTGTGAAAGATATAGATAATAATAACTAATTTTTGATATCTTCATATCATATATAATATCTTACTTATGAAACGTTACGTCTTGATGTTAATTGCCATAGTGACCTTCTCTGTGATGTTCTCCATATCTGTTGTTGGGCCCCTAATGGGATTATTAGTGGATAGTGAACACATCTACTTAGGTGTAAACCCAAATTTCTCGATAGGTCTTATATTTGCATTGGGTGGCTTATCCTTATCCATATTTCAACTGCCATTCTCGAACCTATCAGACAAGTATGGAAGAAAACCATTTATTCTTTTTGGATCAATAATAGTATCAGGTTCCATATTTATGATCGGGTATTCAGGGGTAGTCGCTAAAGGTATATTTATGGATCCAATAATATTAGGATGGAGCTTATCAGCCTGGTTTCTGGCGATATTCCGAATACTTCAAGGCATCGGAGGAGCAATGACATGGCCAATATTAATGGCCATGATTCCCCCAATCTTCACCGACAATGAACTATCTATAGCGATGGGAGTATTTGGAGCAGCTTTTGGACTTGGCATGGCATTAGGCCCTGTAATTGGACCAGCCTTAGCGGCTACTATCAACATATATTCGCCATTCGTAATGGCCTCTCTACTGGCAGTTGTAGCAACACTCTTATCCCTAAAACTACCCGAGTCTGCAACTACAAAGCGCGAGAAGCATATATTAGAAATACCAAAGCAAAGCGATATAATCATGATATCCTTCGCTGTATTCACACTTATGTTTGGAATGGGCTCAATTGTTGTAATATATCCCAAATATCTAATTGATATCCTAAAATTTGATGTAAAACAATTAGCATCACTAATGGCAGCCGCCAGTTTATCCTTCGCACTGCTTCAACCCGGCTTCGGAAAATTGGCAAACAAACTTAGCAACTATAAAATAATGATAGGTGGCTTCATACTCTCATTTTTCTCTCTATTAGGCCTAGCAATGTATACGGATTATATACTCATAATGATATCTATGCTATTTTTTGGAATATCGGGGGCTATGATATTCCCTACAGCGTCATCGATAGTGGGTGAAAAAGCCAAAGCCAGCGTTATTGGAAGCAGCACCGGATTCTTCAACATGATGTTAAGCTTCGGAGTAACATTATCACCCATGGTCATAGGAATATTATCTGACATATATGGTTATAACATCGCCTTCTTAATCCCACCAATTATGCTCATATTGGGAATAATAATGATACTCAAAATATTTATCAAATCGACCCATTTAAAAAATTAGTTATTCTAGATTGCTTATTTTCGGGAAAAGGTTTCCATTTTGGAAAAAATAAATGTTTTATATTTTTTCAATTCTAATATTATATGGTGATATTGTTTGGTAAAGTGTGCAACTTGTGGAATGGAAATAACCGATGCTACAGCAGCATTGAAGGTTGAGTACGAGGGACAGTTATTCCATTTTTGCTGTGAACACTGTAGAGACGCATTTCTACAAAATCCCGATAAATATATGCACAGTGAACATGGACACCATGGACACGGTCATGGTGGGCATTCCTGCTGCTGAAGGGTAATATGGAAATAATCTTCCCTCACCCACTTTTTATAATTATTTTCTGTAGTTAGAGAGGTGATTAAATGAGCAAGAAAAAAGTGGTCTTGAAGATTAAAGGCATGCATTGTGCAAATTGTGCACTTACAATAGAGAAGAACATAAAAACTTTGGATGGCGTAGAGGATGCTAATGTAAGCTTTGCCTCAGAAAAAGCTATGATCACATTCGACCCCACAAAAATAAGCATAAGAGATATCGAAGAAACAATAATTAAAACGGGGTACGAGGTTGAATACGAGAAAATTAGTATAAATGTATCTGGATTGAGTGATACATTATATGGTGAGGTAATTGAAGAACGCCTAAAACAGATAGACGGAGTTAAAAATGTAACCGTAAACTACGTGAGTAACCAAATACAGATAGAATATAATCCAGCACTTGTCTCATTGGGAGACTTTAAGAAAATTTTGAGCGAATTAGGGTTGGATATAGTAAGTGAAGAGTATGCAGCCTCCGGAGAAGAAAAATACGTGAAGCAACTCAAATTCAAAGTTATTATAGGACTGATACTCTCTGGATTCGTTGTTTTGTACAGTTACCCAGAGTTCTTCAGTTTCATACCAATGGCAGGCAGCAATTTCTCGGCATACTTGCTAGCCATATTTACGGGCATAATCCAGATATATTTAGGCTCTACATTTTATAGAGGCGCCATAAACGCGGCTAGGATGAAAACAGCTACGATGGATACATTAGTATCTGTAGGTACCACAGCTGCATATTTATTAAGCTTATGGTCTACATTACCTACACCCAATTGGAGTAATATGTATTATGATGTTTCCGCTGTCGTTATAACCTTCGTATTGTTAGGTAAATTCTTAGAACACAGAACAAAGAGCAAGACTTCCGCGGTCATTAGAAAGCTCATGGATCTTCAGCCTAAGCGAGCAAGAGTTATTGTAGATGGCGAGGAGAGAGAGGTACCTATAGAATTAATTAGTGTTGGGGATATAATGATAGTGAGACCTGGTGAAAAGATTCCTACTGACGGTGTGGTAATAGAGGGGCACTCGACAGTAGATGAGTCTATGGTTACCGGTGAATCTGTCCCAGTAGAGAAAAAAGTTGGTGATGAAGTTATCGGTGGAACCGTTAACAAGGAAGGGGTCCTCAAAATTAGGGCGACTAAAATTGGTGATGAAACATTCCTGGCTCAAGTGACTAAGTTGGTTGAAGAGGCATTAGGCAGCAAACCGACGATACAGAGAGCAGTTGATAAAGTAGCAGGTATATTTACCTATCTAGTAATAGGTATATCAATAATAACTTTCTTAACTTGGTACTTGGTTTTGGGTGCTGGATTAACATACGCAATATTATATTCAGTGGCTGTTCTAGTAGTCGCATGCCCATGCGCACTAGGACTTGCTACACCAACTGCGATAATGGTAGGAATGGGCAAAGGCGCTGAGTATGGAATTCTAATTAAGAATGGAGAGGCCTTGGAGAAGGCTGGAAAACTGAAACACATCATATTCGATAAAACTGGTACACTTACTGAAGGAACACCCAAGGTGGTTCTCGTTAAGCCGTTGATTTCGATGGATATTAAACTAGATGGAGAAGGGATTGACGACGTACTTAGATTCGCGGCAATAGCAGAGAAGAATTCCGAACACCCATTAGCTAAAGCAATTGTCGACGCAACGATGGAGAGAGGAATAGAGATTGAAGAACCAGATGACTTCATATCATCTCCAGGCAAGGGTGTGAAGGCAGAGTACAAGGGAATTAAAATTATAGTTGGAAAGTTATCATATCTCAAGGATAACGATATAGATACAAACTTAGCTGAGAAGGAAGCTACTGAACTTATGGAGAAGGGGTATACTATAGTGGGTGTAGCGACTAACGGCCAAGTAATAGGTATTATAGGATTAATTGACACACCACGAAGAGAGGCTAAGCAAGTCATTAAAGCTCTCAGAGATATGGGCATAGAAGTCGGTATGATTACTGGAGACAATGAGAGAACTGCCAAAGCTATAGCTGAGATGTTAGGGATAGACTTTGTGCTCGCCAATGTCCTGCCGGGTGGAAAATCAAAAGAGATTAAAAAACTCCAGTCTCAAGGGAAAATGGTGGGCATGGTCGGTGACGGTGTTAATGATGCCCCTGCGTTGACCCAAGCCGATGTAGGATTTGCTTTAGGAAGTGGAACAGACATAGCTATTGAAGCTGGTGATATAATACTAATCAGAGATGATTTAAGGGATGTGGTAGCCGCTATTCAATTAAGTAAGAGAACCATAAGGCAGGTTAAAGAGAATCTTTTCTGGGCATTTATCTATAACACGATATTAATTCCACTGGCCGCCAGTGGCTTAGTTTATCCAGCTCTGGCCGGCATCGCTATGGCGATGAGCTCCGTCACAGTAACCACTTGGTCTCTCCTTATGAAGAGATATGTCCCCGAGATAAAGAGAAAAAGGTAATTGATCCTTCCTTCAACTCTTTATTTTTTTCCTTTTTTATCGTAGGAAGAATTTGAATATTATAATTAGGAAGACTATGAAGAAGGCCAGTATTGGAACTAGTCCTAGAAGCACCATCGATAGATCAATCTGGATGAGTTGGTTGACAAAGGTTTCCATCAATATTCCTTCATTACCCGTTACGACCATATAGGGGTATCTACTCAAATCGTGAGATATTTCTCCAGCCAACAGGGATAGAACTGCAAGAGGCCCGAGTAACAAAATGTAAGGGTTCTTCGGTAAGCTAATCCGTAGGTATCCAAATCCAAATATTATAATTAGAGCCGCAGAGACCACCATTATGATAAATGATAATGTTGATATTCTGTTTCCTCCGAAGTTTCTAATGAACATCCCGAATATGTTTGAGGCCATATATGGGGAATAGGTGTTCAAGGTAAGTGCGAACCAAAGTCCTATGAATACCTGACCCACTACCAATAAACTACCATAGAGAACCAACTCCTTGATAGAATTCTTAATGACTTGACTGGGATTCTTCATCAGACTAAATCCAGATGCTAGAGTTAGGAAGCCAATTGATGTTGCTCCAAACCATGTATGTAGGATTAATGGAGGATATATCGGATTTGCTAGAGCCTTGAATATGTCGCCAGATATAGGATTTAGTGACGTTATACCCGCAGGATAGTCAATTAAGGCGAATATATATCTAAAACCACCAGGTATCATAAATCCTGAGAGAGCCATAATCAATCCGATAAACAGATGTAGCCCCTTTCTCTCTACATCCCAAGTATACCAGAAACCTACTATCGATGTCAATCTAAGAATAATTCCTATCAAACTTATGACCAGAGGGATGAACAAAACAGTCGTCACAATATTAACTAAAGGTGTCCAGAGCCCAGCTAGAACCACAGTAATGATTGTTCCAAAGACGCCCGACACAAATTCTGAACCCACTAGAACTTTAAATGCCTTACGCGCCACTTCCTCTAAAGACTCATCCCGCATACTTCTATACCTAACAATAAATGAATAAAGCCCCACCCCGATATTGATATTGACAAATATTAAATGGATTAATAAAACAAGTGCTAGTGATATTAGGGGAATGGTTACAGCCATCATCAATCACCTCTCAGGAAAGATGGGGGTCTAACAAGAACAATATAGATAGTGTAAATCATGAGAACAACACCCACCACTATACCCCCAATAATAATTAGAACCAATGGCGAAGTAATGGGTACTGGAGTAACAACATCCTCAGGATAAAAGAGACCGTATATAGTCCATGGCTTCCTACCTATCTCCCTGACGGCCCACCCCAGAATAGCGACTATAGTCAAGGCAATTGCATATGGGAATGCAAGGTAAACAAGAAGTTTACGTCGCTTTTCCCAGAAGTCTTTAAAGACGAAGGATGACATAAACATAAGGGTAATTACTCCAGCCAATAGAGCGAGATTAATTTTAACGAGATATGCTGGATAAACGAAACTTATTCTCGATAACGCGTTGATCGTATCCAATAAGGCTATATTAGTCCCGTTAATCACCAAACCATTCTCTTTAGCCTCTTTAATAAAAACATCGAAGCCTGGGAATATGTGGTTTGGATCGCCGAACATAGTTAGACCAGCGAAGGGATCTGGACCAGATTTCTCTAGACCTGCTATCAAAGCGAACTTAGTCGGTTGGTACGTATATACTGCTACACCCATCTCATGCCCAGACAAACCTTGTACAAGTAGGGCGATAGAGACAATGAGCGCAACACCCATGAAAACATTCATGTAGCGCTCATCGCCCTTCAATATTTTATAGGCCAATGCGGCCAGAACCCACGAAGTACCCACAATAAAGGTAGCTAAAAGCTGATGCCATATAGATGCCAACGCATATGGACTAGTTAGAGCTATCCAAGGATCCCGGAGGATATAACCATATTGATTTAAAAGGGAATTTAATACTTCAGGGGTTAAATACTGACTAAGAGTGGTTCCAGAAGATATCAACCCTAGAGAGAATGTTTTCAGGTAATATAGGAAATCGATGTTTGCCACTGTGGGCCCATATTCAGGGGCCCAGGGATAAATTGTTTTTACTAGCGGCCCGACACCCCAAGGTACTTGTATCCAAGAATTTACAGACATAATTAGTGCCCCTGATAAAAGGGCACCGAAAGCGTATACCACCGTTATTACCCAGTGGTACCATGGATTCCTAAATTTACCCCACGTATAAAGAAGCGCGATTGATAGAGCGGCTTCTATTGTGAATGCTACTAATTCGAGATATAAGGGGAGAAAGGCAAATGAACCAATAATTAATAATGTGGTATTCCAAACTTGGACTAAACCAAACTCAACTAACGTTCCAGTAGCAGCACCAAACCCGAAGGCCACCACAATAACACGGGTCAATAGCTTAGCTATTCTAATGTAATCTTCCCTCTTCTTATATATTCCGAAGAATTCCAATATAGCTGCAAGAGGAGAGGTCCCAAGTACAATCGTTATAGATATTGCATGAAAATAGATCCCTATTGCAGAAAGTATAAGAGCTAGGCCACTATAATCGATACTAAATAAAGGCGGCATCGGCATCAACACAGACACCTATGAAAAATTATGCAAAATACACAAAATAACTCTACATAATGATTGCTCATAAGTAGTCATTAATATTTACTCCTACCCAGTATTATCTAATGAGCAAGAAAATATAACTATGTTATTTATTTAACAATTAATCAGATATATCCCACCATTGAAAATGCTCTTACAATACAGAATCTAAAATCAACATTATAATAAACCCTATCAGTAGTCCTATCGTTGCTTGATCCTCGAACCCATGCCTATGAGTTTCAGGGATTATCTCGTGGCTTACCACAAATATCATCATCCCAGCCGCGAACCCCAACATGTAAGGAAGTAGGGAATCTGCAAAAGAAGTTAGGAATATAGGGATGAGGGCCATAATTGGTTCAGAGGCCCCGCTAAGAAAACCGATTAATAACGCGTTTTTTCGCTTCATTCCTATACCAACGAGAGGAAGAGATACAGTGAAACCTTCGGGAATATCTTGGATACCTATAGCAATTGCAGTCAGTATACCGTCCCTTATACTATATGAAATACTTGCACCTACAGCTAAACCCTCAGGAAAATTATGAATAATCACGGCAAGAACCAACATCCAAACTGTTTTAACTCTTTCCCTAAACTTTTGGCTACCCTCAGCACCTTTAATCATATGAAGATGAGGAAGAAATCTTTCTATAGCAATAATGGTTACTGCCCCAATAATAAAACCTATAACGACCGGGCCGATCCCACCTACTTCTATACCCGGCAACAAAAGACTTGTAAAGGAGGCAACCAGCATTATTCCAGCTGAGAAACCCAGGCCAATATCTAAGACCGATTTAGATATCTTAGACCCGAAGGCCGAAGGA
>JALTTZ010000024.1 GCA_027047855.1 Nitrososphaeria archaeon | reverse complement strand
GTATCATAGATATTTACTTAATATGCTAGCCTTACCCCTAATGACAGCCACTAAATTGTGGCTATGTATCGACTCTAAACTCTTATACGAGACATACAGCTCCAAATCACTATCCCTTCCAATGAGCTCGAGCAATAGGGAAGTAGCTCTTCTCACAACATCCTCAGTAAACATAGGCTTACGGTACGCCTCAATAACAACCTTCGCCTCATCCTCTTTTTTCAATAACTCATATGTAGGAGATGAAAATGAATCCGTAGCTATATTGATCAAGTCAAGAATATCGTAATTTACCTCCTCCGGCTCCTCAACGAGGATGGTTAGATAACCTCGTTGGATATGTGTCGGACTTAATTCCCTTGGTATATCCTTCAACTGCTCAAAAGTTGATTTCTGAGCGCTGGGACACACGGTTAGTCCGGTTACCCTGACCCCCACGAACTTTCTGCATCTCAACTCCCCGACCTCATTTGTGCATACTGCACGACCATATATTCTAAACCGCTCCAAGGAACTCTTCATGCTTACCGGAGTATCTACTTGGAGAACTATATCCCCCCAAACATTCACCAATGACCTCGTTGAGTATTGGTGGCGTATAAGCAGCTCCCTGGAGATGCTCGATGCTATCTCCTCAACCTTCATAAATTTGTCTCGGAATTCATAGATTACTTCTTGGATGGATTCAAGGGATCTAGATGCATGTATACCTCTCATGGAGGGGGGTAGGTTAATATATGCATCAATAGTCAATGTGGAATTAATTTTATGGCCACCCACGAATGTATAGAAGGGGATACTTATACCCTCAACACCAACCCTATCGATCGGCAATTTATATCTTGGCTCCTCATCATTAACATCCATAGTATAATCATTTGGAAAGCGCCACTATAAAAGTAAGAAGAATATAAAATGATTCCATTTATTCACCTAATTCAATGATGGAGCGTTGCTTCAAGATAACCCCTCTTCCTCGTGAGCCTCTCAATTATGCCAAAATATACAATAGATACCAGTATGTATATTGCGGTCTTAGCGATTAAACTCATATACATTCCTCCAACATCTGCTATATAATATGATTGGTTGAGAGCATGGCGCATCAACTCCATCCACTCCATCATAGGGAATAGGCTCGCTAGGGGCTGTATAAAGGGAGGTAAAGCACTCACTGGATATAACACAGCCCCAACAAGGAATAAAATGCCTCCCACAGCCTCACTTATTAAGGGGCCATACTCAGAACTGAAAATGCTTGTACCGGCCACCATCACACCGAGTTGACTACTCCATAAGTATCCAATAATGAGCAGCGAAATTACTTCTAATAAGTTTGGATTGAGGCTCCCCAAAGGATAGCTAGTTATTAATAATCCAGCTATAAACATGACTAAGGCATAAATGCCTCCCAATATGAAATGGAAGAAACTTCTGGCCAACAAGTAGACATGGAGACTTGGGAAGGCTAAGTAAGTATATTTGAGTGTCCGGAAATGTTCTCGTTCACTATGTATAGTCCATATCAGGCCGTAGAGTCCTGAACCAATAAAGTTATAAAGGGAGACGCCACTAACGAGAAAGTAAGCTCTACTTAGGTCTACTAATCCACTATAGAACGCTATAACTACGTATATATAAGCATACACTAATACGGAGAAGAAGGGGGTTATCATCGAGTATAATATGTATATGTAGGGCCTGGTCCAGTTACTCTGTTCCTTCCAAGTAAGCCACACAGCGGCCCTAAACCTCCTAAGCCACCTGACTACATCCATCTTAGGATCAACCTCCCATCCCTACGCCCACGTTCCACCAAAGAGTTAAGCATTTTCATACCAATGAGGTAGAATGCTACGGTCGCCACAGCCAATATAATTAGATGGATGTAAAGTGTCTCAAGCCCTTCTCCTAGCAGGAGAGCCCTTCTGACTCCATCCAACCCTACGGCTAAAGGTATCAAACCGGCTGCATACTGGAGGAGAGTGGGAAAGGCTGATATCGGATAGTACTGCCCCGAGAGAAACATGATAGGTTCGTCCAATGCCTCATTAATCCTGACGCCCATACGCCCATATACGATGTGCAATCCACTGAGACCCATCCCCAAACCATAGAGTGAGATTAGTGTTAAGAAGAATATCAGTAAAGCGAGGGGGAGAGCCGATACATTAAACTCAGCATTAAACAAGTATACACCCATTATGATAACCGCTATACTCCTTATAGATGTGTTAAACATACCTCCAAGGGCCATACCCAGTAACAGACCTGGTAACCTAGAATCTGACAAGAGAAATAGCTCCAAATTTCCGGTCTCCTTCTCCCAATAAAGTGTTCGCCCCATTCCCCAAAGAACATTGTACCAATAGCTCATCATGGCCCCACCTAGGATTACGAAGCCTTTGAATATAGATGGGGCCCCCAAGTGTTCATACGCCCATATAACACTCGCTATCATAATCATAGGGAGCAGTATTTCCCACAGTATCCAGCTTGGCTCCCTATTACCACCTTTTATCCTTACGAAAGCCCTTCCTAGAGCAGGCCTTAAAACCTTATTCAAGGCACTCCTACTTCTCCTCATCGCTGATCCCTTTCCCCACGAGCTTCAAGAAAACGTCCTCCAGGGATGGTTCACTCCTTGAGACCCTTAGAACGTGGATGCCTTCATCCTCAAGCCTCCGTATAATAGTCCCAATATCTTCACTAGAAAGTATCATCCTTATCCTAGCTTCACCACTCAACTGCCTAGTCTTTACAGTGTGGCCTATCACACTATCCAAGCGTTTAAGGAAATTCAGTCTATCCACATCCCTCAGCCGTATATCGACATCATAAATTATTTCTTTTTCAATCATCCTCCTTAGCTCCTCAGGAGCCCCCCTAGCTATTATTCTCCCCTGATCAATTATTGATATATAGTCACAAAGCTCCTCTACTTCCGCCATATAATGACTCGTAAGCAAAATAGTCTTTATTCTACCCTCTTCCACGAGTCTCTTGATTACACGGCGTATAGCCCTAGCATTATTGACATCAAGGCCGAGTGTGGGTTCATCCAGAAACAGAATATCGGGATCATTAATCAATCCCCGGGCCAGGGCATATTTCTGCATCATACCAGTCGAGATTCTATTTAGACGCTTATCGAGGAAGTCGCTTAAGCCCAACAATTGATCAAGCTCCTCAATCTTCCTCTTAGTTTCGGACCAAGTTAAACCATAGACCTGCCCATAATACATCAAGTTCTCCCTCACTGTGAGTATACCATATCCAGGTCTCTCACCACCAGACACAAGATTAATTATCTCCCTCACCTTGTTGGCCTCTCTCACCACATGAAAACCGCCTACATATGCATCTCCACTTGTGGGAAGGAGGAGCGTGGCTAATATTCTAATTAGGGTGGTTTTACCCGCTCCATTGGGGCCCAAGAGCCCATATATAATACCATTTGGAACAGATATGGATACATTATCAAGAGCCTTGAACTCCCCTTGGGGGGATGAAAACACCCTCACAAGATTAATTGTTTCTATAGCCTGCTCCATCAAGACACCCCCAATTAATCCAAGTATAGACAGTTCCAATAAGCTAAATTATTATTTAGAGGGTGCAAGTATTATATAAAGAGAGATGCGAGTAGTTTAGTCTTCTTTCTTCAAGAGAGAAAGGGCTACAGACCCCAGAATAATGCCGATAACAACTGTCAGCGATAAAGCCAAAGGTATCTTAATACCGATAAGAGGTAAGAATATCTTTATACCAAGGAAGGTTAGGACAATCGCCAATCCCTTACCCAAGTATTTCAGCCTAAGCATCACTAACGCCAACGCAAAATAGAGACTCCTCAGACCAAGGACCGCCGATATGTTGGAAGTATAGGCGATGAAGAAGTTCTGGGAAATCGCGATTACAGCAGGTACCGAGTCGAATGCGAACATTACATCCGTACTCTCTATAGCAAGTAACACAATAATTAAAGGGGTGAATAGAAGCTTACCACTTTCCCTCACAATAAATTTATTGCCGAAATACTTAGGTGTTATGGGGAAATATTTTCTTGCAAACCTGACTATGGGATTCCGCTCGGGCTCGACCTTTGACTCCCCACCCGTAGCAAGCCTTACTCCCGAAATAATTAGTATAATCGCGAATATGTAAACTACCCAGTGATACCTCTCGATAAGGGCTATCCCACCGAATATAAATAACCCCCTAAGCAGAATGGCTGTAATTATGCCCACGTAAAGCGTCTTGTGCTGACTTTTGAATGGAACCCCGAAATACTCGAATATTATTAAGAATACGAAGAGATTATCCACGCTGAGTGAATACTCGACGATGTAGCTCGCGAAATAGAGAGCTGATGCCTCACTCCCGAATCTAAATAGTATAAAAACCCCCCATATTGATGCCAGTGCAACCCACACAGCGACCCACACTATAGCATCCTTCAGATTCATTTCGTGAGACATCTTTTGGCCTACGTAGAGATCAATTATAATTGCAGGGATAATTATTGCGTGATAGATTAGTAAGAGGAATTCAGTCTCAGGACCGATTGGCGGAAGCCCATTCGGAATCATTTAATCACCAGGCCAGGCTCAACAAGGGTTAATTAAAAGTATCTTTAATTACGGCAGACTTATCATATATGATATATATTAATCCGGCGATAAAATGAGCTCATTTTCTCCCACTTGGCGGTACATTTCCACTTTCTCTTCTCCCAGCTATCATACCGCCATCGACAACAAGGACACTACCGTTTATGTACCATGCTTCCTCACTACATAGAAAAGCTACTACCCTAGCTATGTCTTCGGGTTTTGCTATTCTACCGACCAAAACCTTTTTTCTCAGCGACTCCAAGTAAGACTTCCTGATCTCAAGGGGCACGCCTGCATATAGCATGGGCGTCTCAACAAGCCCTGGAGCCAGAGCCACCACCCGTATATTATACGCACCGTTTTCTAGTGCAGCAACCTTTGAGAGAGAGATTAGCGCTGCCTTACTTGAGCAGTATGGTCCCCCTCCGGGATAAGGACTAAGGCCAGCAGTGGAAGCGATATTGATTATTACTCCGCCGTCGTGGACTCTCATTAATGGAATTACTTTTTGCATTAAGTAGTATGCGGCGAAGAAGTTTACTCTGAAAAGATGCTCCACTTCTTCCATCCTAGTCTCATGAATCGGCTTCAATATCTCTACCCCAGCATTGTTTACAAGGATATCTATTTGACCTAAGCGTCTTAAAGCCTCATCAAACAATTTGTCGATATCACTGTATCTTATGAGGTCTGCTTTAATAAAATAGGCGTCTCCACCCTCCGATTTAATATATTTTTCGATCTCTTTTCCGGCTGATTCATTCCTGCCAGTAACTATAACCGAAGCGCCTTCTCTAGCTAGTTCAATAGCTATAGCACGTCCAATACCTGAGGTTGAGCCAGTAACGACAGCTGCTCTATCTTCCAACCTTCTTTTCATAAACAGAATATATTC
>JALTTZ010000023.1 GCA_027047855.1 Nitrososphaeria archaeon | reverse complement strand
GAATAAGACTAGTGTTATTTGCTTATTGGTAGAGATAGAACCCCAATTAAGAAATTTATATCTTTTTGTAACTTGTATAATGCAGCTTCAGGATTCCCGACCATGACGCTGACCGCGAGTGGCATAACCATTATTGATAAAAGCTTACTGATAACGTTTTTATTTGTAAGTGCACCGTATTTTAGCCCAAATCGTCCTAAAAGCCGTTGTTCCTTTAAGCTAGACCTGAATTTATGTATAACATATGCATCCTTCACCACAATGTATTTGTACCCTTTCTCGAGGACATGGCGAATGATATAATAATCTTCGAGCACATGGAGTTCGGCGGGTATCCTTATGTCTTTAATAGCTTCTGTTCTAAATATGACGTCATGAGTATACCCGCGTAACCCCTCTAAGTATAGTCCCTCTTTTTCGTCAAGTCCCCTAAGCCACAAACTAACTCTATATATATCCCATTCAACTGGGTTGAAGCTTTTGTCCATCACGGCTAATCCCCATACAACACCCACATCATCCTTCATGGAGCTCATCATGTTTTTATACCAGCCCTTAACCAAGATTACATCTGTGTCGATAAATGCGAAGAAATCTGTCTCCACTAATTCTATTGCTTTCTGTCTAGCGGTAGCTCTATTACCATCATCATATTCTATTACATACTTTACTGAGTGTTTATTTAGGATGGACTTAATTAAATTTATGGTTCCATCGGTTGAATACCCATCAACAACTATCACTCTATTTATTGGAATCTCTTTAATAACCGATGTAAGCATTTCTTTTAAACAGGGTTCAACCGAGTTTTTAGTTATAATGGCAACATCTATTCGTTCCATGACCATAAATATCCATTGACCTTCATCAAATATATCTATATTTAAATAAATGGCCATACACAACGAGATAGCATGATTTCAATATAACAGTGAATCAATATCAAGGGTATTTAATGTGACTCGGTGTAAACCAATGAAAACGGGACATTTTCAATTATTCCCACTTCACATTCTCTAAGACATCTTTGTTAACGAGATTCTCTATAGGAATAGTCTTTTCATGAAAAAGTTTATATAGGATCCTATACACCTCGAGGGAGGTGTTATATAATGAGTAATCGGAAAATCCACCAATGTGAGGAGTTAATACTACGTTCTTGAATTTAGTTAGGGGATGATTGGTTGGAAGCGGCTCCTCTTTGAACACGTCTAAACCTACGCCACCTAATTTACCTTTTTCTAATGCTTCTACTAGGGCGGATTCATCCAAGACTCCACCACGTGAGACATTAATCAAGATACTTCCTTCTTTAATGCTATCAATCAATGATTTATTTATTAGATTCTCTGTCTCCCGGGTAAGAGCTATAGTTATTACAATGATATCGCACTCCTTAAATAATTTCTGAAGGTCTAAATAACTAATGTTCAGTGCATGCTCAACCTCTGGTTTTCGTCTTCTATTCCAATAGAACACTTCAGCCCCAAAAGTGGATATGAGTTTTGCTACTTCTGACCCTATTCTGCCCAATCCTACAATACCAACCCTTTTGCCTCTTATAACTGTTCCCACAAGTTCTCTATTTGGTGGCCCTCTGCTCCACCGGCCTCTTTTAGTTATTTCGTCTCCCAATACAATCTTTCTGGTAAGTGATAATATCAAGGCGATGGCGTGCTCCGCGACAGTTACGGCGATGTAATCCGGTATGTTAAATACGAGGATACCTTTACTTGATGCATAATTGATATCGACCTTATCATATCCAGAGCCATGCAATATGATTACTTTGAGGTTTGAGAAAAGTGAAATAATTTTTCTATCTAGCCTGTGGAATGGTGCTGCAACTAGAATCTCATAACTATCGAGAGCCACTTGTCCAGAGACGATATCTTGGTATTTTTGGATGGAGTGTTCAAAGAGAGTATCTTCATCCAACTTTTCCAATAAAGCATTATTTGGACGAAAAAGAAAGAGTATCTTCTTCATATCGATCCCTTCATCCTAACTTGGGCTACAACCCCTTGAACCTCTCTTCTCTTGAGACCCTACCCCTTTCATTATATCCTAATGCCTCCCAATATCCATCCTTATATTTATCCATGAATATTATTCGATAAACCCACTTTGCACCCTTCCAACCATATAAGTGGGGTATTATAATTCTGGCTGGATATCCATGTTCGAGTGGTAGAACCGAACCATTCATTTTTAGTGCAAGGATTGAATCTGGAGTAAGGAAATCCTTTATAGAGACGACTGAAGTGTATCCATCTATAGATACAAAGTAAACCCACCTTACGTCTTCACTTATTTTCGAGCGATCGGCAAATAATTTTAGAGGAATGCCTTCCCAAGTGACATCTTTAACTGACCAGCCTGTCACACAATGAAAGTCACGAGTTATTCTTATTGTGGGTAGATTATTCAGATCCTCGTAAGTGAAGCTCAATTTGTTTTCGACTAACCCCTCTATAATTAGCTTGTATTTTTGTATATCTATCTTGGGTCGACCGAGAACCGTATATATAACAAAATTCGGTATGTATTTCTGTCCTGGGGGGTTATGTGCCTCCATGTAGTTACTCCCCTCTCCTATATATTATTACCTAATTATGTAGTAATAAATCAGCTGAGGAGAAAACATAGTAATAAAGAAAGAGAAAGGATTACTTTCTCATCTTAAAGACAGCGAGCATTACGACAACTATGACTGCTACCGCTGCTATAGCATACATAATCATGGATGTATCCAACTCACCCCCTCCACCAGTAGGCTCCTCATACTGGGGGAATGTGACGCTGTCTGTATAGGAGGCTGGTTCATATCCATCCTTGGTAACTGAGATAGAGACTTCTACAGTCTTTCCAGATAATCCCTTGATAAGGTCCGAGGTCAACTTTACTGTATACTCGCCTAGATCACTTTCCTTGATCTCGATTGGATTATTATCTAATTTAAATGTTATTTGGTCCGGCCTGATTGGAACACCTAAGTCATCCTTGATCTTAATAGTTATATATAGTGGTGATGGTTTTTGTGGTGGCTGTAATCCAGATACCTCCACTGAGAGTTTAGTGAACTGATTGGGATCTGGAGCCGCGTCAATCGCATCGGCATCAACGATAGCGGTATACCACATACTCGCTATAAGCCAAATAGCCCTTATACTTCTATTCTCGAGTATGGGTTTAATCTCAGGCCAATCTTTATCATCACTCGGGTCTGTAATGTCCTGGCCTAGTAAAATGCTATTCATTTCAGGTAAGAAGCTACGGCTTTCATTTAGGAAATCAAACATGAACCTTAACGGATCCTTGATATAGGTAGGGGTTATATTTAGATTGGGAGGAATTATCTCGTCAATATGTTCTGCATGGGTGCCTTCTAATAACGCATGTTTTGGCCGGACCCCTGGAGCAGATACATTACTGGTTATTGGAGGATTGTAATCTGATGTAGAGTGGTATGGTTGTGCTGAATCGGCTAAGTAGTGGCTAAGTATTCCCGCCGTTTCCAGAACTTTATACCAATTCTTCTGTTTAATATAATTTGTGAGATTATCCATCAGCTCAGCTACCCTCCACGGCAGACGACCTTTAGAGGGATCCTTAATATGTCTCTCCATAGGGAACTCACTGTCATAATAATGGTTGTAGCTTTCCCCTGCTTCCCTCGCTAACACCGTATCTGGCCATACACATGTTTCTTTTAAGAAATCCTCGTAATGTTTGAAAAAATTACGCCATTTGTCTGGAAGAAAATCGATGGCCTTGCTTGTCAACGCCCTGTGACCAACATCCCACCATGCACGAGTATAGGGAACAGCTGGTGCTGAGACAACTACAACTAAAATGCATACAACCAAAAGTACATATACTTTGCTTCCACCTTTCAAACCTACCACCATATGTATGAATAACCATTGAATCGTGATATACTGGTAGATATAAATTAAATTTATCGTAATGTATAAAGTAGTTAAATATATAGATATTTATCGACAGTATATCCAAATGGGCGGTCCAGATGGAATTCATCGACGTTAATGCGGAGCCTCTGTTACTAAAGGGAGTAAAGAAAATATATTATGTAAGATATCCTAAGAAAATATATATATCTGATATTAGGGACGCATGGATCGTAGCCAATCAAGTAGCCTATAAAATCTCCCAAATACTTGGGTTGGAAGAATACACTGTTGATTTTAAAGACAATGAAGATATAGGGACAGACTACATATTATATAGATTTAGGATTTATGCAAGAGACAGACACTTAGCATCTATTAGATTCGTTACTAAGGAGAACGCTCTATACATGATTGTGGTAACGACAAGTCTCACATAAGATTCTTGGTGTTATTCATGGATTCAGGAATAAAAGAGAAAGTAGAAAAAAGGAGAGAGAAAGGGGTTATTTCTTCCTCAAGAACATAACGGCAACTATAATAATTATTACCACCACTACCACGCCGATGATAGCGTATCCAGTCATATTTGACTCAGTCTTCTCTGTTAGACCCCATTCAAAGACGTTCATAGTAAAGGTCGGACCATCGAGTGATATTCCATGATATTCAGAATTGAAGATATTTCTATCTCCAATCAACGACTCAGCAGTTACTATTACTTTACTATATTTAATCGTGAAGAGGTCATTAGAGACTTGGATAACTTCAGCAGCCGCTAAATAGAACCTTCCAGTGTCACCTACTGAATATGCCTCGGGGTCGACACCATCGTGGCTTACTACTGTGCCGTGGGGTCCTGTTCTGCATAGCCAGAATATGTGTTCGTTGAAGACTTCTTCTATTGGTACGAATTTGCCGTCTTTATATCCTGCTAGACCGGCTGGTCCATGGAACAATACCCTATCCACACCCTGCGTAATCGTGGCAGCAACACCTTGGTCGTTAATTCCTCCTGCGCTCCTGTTGGCAACTACCCTATAGGCTGCGCCAGCGTTATTGTCTGGATCTTCAACTGACATGTGGTCTATTCTTAGGTGTGAGCCGATAGCAGCCAGAATCTTATTAGGCTCCTTAGACTTAAATGAGGTGTCCTCAGGATTCAGGTATGGCTCGGTATAGTCGCTGTCCGCACCGACCCACAGGAACTTACCGCCCTGCTTAAACCAATCCGCAATAGCCTGAACCTCAGCCTGTGAAAAACCACTCTGCTCATTATACATCTTACCGATAACTAATGCGTCTAAATCTTTTAATGTATCCGGAGTTATACTTGTTAGTTCGACGACCTCCCAACCAGCTGCTGTTAGGTTACCCTCCAATTCACGTAGAAGCTTTTGAGACCACTTATTATCGATATCCTTAACCCTACCAGGAGTCAAGTCAATACCGATTTTCTTGCCCTGTGCTCTGGTCGGTGTATAGGTTAAAGCCAATGGAGTAATCAGAAGAATCATTAATAGGATGATGGCATATCGCCGGTTCATAATATCATCACAAACTATAGTATTTATGTAAAGATGTTTTTAAATAAATAAACATATAC
>JALTTZ010000022.1 GCA_027047855.1 Nitrososphaeria archaeon | reverse complement strand
CCATCAAAAGAGAATAATATAGACTATAGATTGATAAATCTAACTAGTTCTTCTCCAATGATTTAACAAGAAATTCAGATATGTCCATGATATCTATCTCCCCCTTTGACTCTGATGTGAACATTATTTTACAATATGGGCAGGCAGTACATAAAACTTTAGCCCCTGTCTCCAAGGCTTCCCTGTATCTAATCCTACTTATCCTTTCACCTTTACGTATTTCATAGTACATCTGACCTCCTCCCGCCCCACAACAAAAGCTCTTCTCCCTCTTCCTATGCATTTCAACAAGCTTGCCACCCGAGACCTTCATAATTAAATCTCTAGGTTCATCAAACACCCCATTCCACCGACCCAAGTAACATGGATCATGGAAGGTTACACTAGTGTTTTTAATACCTACCTTCAACCTACCTTCCTTAACAAGTTTATTTAAAAGCTGTGTATGATGAATTACGTCCAACTCCATACCATATTCTCTATATTCATGCTTGAAAACGTTATATCCATGGGGGCAGTTAACTAAGAGCTTTTTAAACCTATATCTACCCAGATTTTCCTTATTCATCTCCACAAGCTCCTTATACATAAGTTCATCGCCTATACGTCTAGCAGGCTCACCACAACATACCTCCTCAGGTAAGATAGCTACATTAACATCAGCCATCTTAAGAAGCTTCAAAATAGATTTGGCAATGTTCCTATTGTTCGGATCAAAAATTGTCTGGCATCCGACCCAATATATATAGTCGTATTCCTTATCTTCAACAGCAATTTCAACTCCCGTCTCATTACTCAATTCTTCTATCAACTTCACCCTATCCATAGGATCATATCCCATAGGATTTCCATATCTCATTAGATTATATGACACGTTTAAAGCATCTTCAGGAACCTCTTCACCCTTAGATATCAAACCTCTTCTAATGTCCAGAATCACTTCAACATGATGTATATTCATTGGGCATGCTTCCACACATGCCCCACATGTTACACAAGACCATAGAATATCTGGATGAATATGGTTAGGGACAATCTCCGTCTCAAAATCATCTCTATCCATAACACGCTTTAGATCTAAGATAAGATGCATAGGGCTCAGAGGTTTCCCACTCTCAGTAGCTGGACATACATCTGTACATCTAGAACATTGGATACAGGCATCTAAGTCCATCCTTTCCTTCCAAGTCAAATCTTTCAAACTTAAAGCCCCTAAATATCCTTTCTCATCGACAATAGTATCAGGATCCCTATACCCTTTAAAAGCAGATCTGTGGTAAGGTCTAGTGAATATATAGTTGAATATTCCACCAAAAACCATATGACCCAACTTGGTATATGGGATTAACGCTGCCGATGTAAGTGCTAGGAACATATGGAAGATCCATAAACCCCTGTATAATATCACTGGATCCACATTTAGAGATTGAATAAACAGGGTCAACGATACACCGATGAAATCTGCATATCCAATCCAACCCATCCGATACGTCAATGTCGCTATAGAATCTAGGAGAAAGCCTGTCAAAAGAATTATTATAAGAGTTATAAGTAGGATGTAGTCTCCAATGGTGTCGGGCAAATATTTACTTTTGAAACCAAGTCTCCTAATTAAAAGAGCCAATAACCCAATTATTGCGATTAACCCTCCTA
>JALTTZ010000021.1 GCA_027047855.1 Nitrososphaeria archaeon | reverse complement strand
TATGATTGTAGTGCCATATATCATATTAGCAGTGAAGACTTCCCTTCTATATATAGGCGGAGTGGCAAATCCTTTGGATATCTATAGAAATGTAGGATCAGACCCAATACTTTTTCTAGTCAACTTAGTTATCTATCTAATAGGAGCATATTTACTTGTCGGATATGCCTCACCCGATATAAGAGATATTTTAATAAACATCATATTTTTTGCTGTCCCCTTTATTACATTAATATTCATAATTGCTTATCTATGGGTATATGGCGGTGCGACGGGTCTTATTCTTCTTTATTCCACTGCACAATTTCCATTATATCACATATTCCTGGTTTCTTTAGCTGGTGTCATAATCTTAGCTAAAAAATCAAAGTTAAATAAGAAGGAGATACTGTTGGTGACACCTTTCATAGGAATCATAGCTATATACGCATTAATAAGACTTTATGCTGGAATAGTGGCAGTAGTCGTTTTTACATTTGTAGTAATAGTGGGTATTTTATCAATTTATATCGCAAAAAAATTTTACTAAAACTTTTAAAAGAGCTCTATTTCATCTGGCGGTATCCCAAGTTCTTTTGCAGTAGCGATTTGAACCAAATTTAGATACTCAAACTCGACGGAATATAAATACCATAGTACATAAGCCATGTCTAGGGGATAACGTTTAGATAAATCTTTATAGAAGTCCCTAAATCCATGAAGAACACCTTTATATAAATCATTAACACTCCTAGTTTCCAATGCTGGTTCAATAAATTTCACTATCCATTTATATTTAGAACGGAGAATAATGTTCAAAGCGACATCCTCTCTAGCCCTTAAAAAGTCGTTTATGAACTCAACAGAGGTGCCTAGGTTTCTCGCCATAATTGAAGAATACTTCTCAAATACTACTAGAGGTGCATTTAAAAATTTCATTCCTAAGATATAGTAAACAAGTTTAGAGAAGTATTCATTTCTAAGAATTTCAACGACCCTTTTTCCTGAGGGAAGTATATTTGCGGCTTCAATAACTTTTGAATAATAAATTGCCTCAACAGCCAATTCCAATGGTAAAGTGGAATTAATTGATTTAGCCATCGGAAACGCCTCTTGGACATTCCTATAGATAGTTGGAGACAAATGATATGAAACGTCATCTAGACTAGCTACATTAATTATATCTTGAAAATTGATTATTGTGTATTCTCTTGGAATTGGTATCAATTCATCCATTGAAATAGGTTTATTCCTTAATTTTGCCCTGAAAACACGCCTTAAATTTTCAACCTCCAATCTCCTAATGTAATTCATCATAAAATCTCTAAACTTGCCAGAGGAGATCTTTGTAAAATAGATGAGACGGTCAACATAAACCCTTGAAAATATGTTATTCAATAATGCGGCGTCCAGCCTATCTCTATCCAAAGCAGATAAAGGTTGAATATAATCTTCTTTGGTTAATTGATCTAATAGAGAAAATAAATCCTTAACCTTTTTTAGATTCTCTAACTCGCTATCAGTCAATAATCTAGTAGCTAGACCGTGTGCCCTACTAACGAGATATATATATTGGGCTGACTTCAACATAATAACTACCCCTTCCTATCTACAATAAACTTAGTACGTACAAATTCAGACAACTCTTCCTCCATTATACGCTCCTCTATATATCTGATCAGATCCTGATAGGAAGGAATTATTATTTTTTGAAGAGCGTTAACCTTACGCGCCGTATTCATCAAATCATATGCTAAAGCCTCAATTTTGTTTTCTATGACAGCTACCTCTAACATCTCTATAAATATTTTGTAAAATTCATCCGCAACCTCCTTAACAACAAGATTGGATATAGACTCTACAGAAGGGGGTTTAGTAATCTCAACATCATATTCTTCAATTCCCATAACAAGGTGTCTATGTAGCTTAGTCTCCATATTAGATACGACGGATGCGGCTGATTTAAATTCTTCATGTCCAACACTGACCAGGGCTTTTATAAATTTCTTATAAACACTCATTATCTTCCTTTCAACTTCCTCTCTTCTACCAAGTTGATTCAAATATTTATTTAACTCACTCGCTACCTTATCTCTCTTCATCTCGAGTATCTCAGTACTCTTTTTAATAAATTGAAGCTGCTTCCTAGCCTCTAGTAACGCACCTCTACTAGCTGAAACACCCATTATAGAGCTCATTTTTCTATACCCTCAAAGGCTGCTTTTGCCTTATAATAATATTTTTCAATAGTTGACTCTCTAACTCTAGTCAACTCTTCAGGAGGTAATATACTTAACACCTCCCATCCAATGTCAAGGGTTTCTTCGATAGTTCTGTTTTCATATTCACCTTGGTTAATAAATCTTTTTTCAAATAAATCTGCAAACTTGAGGAATAGTCTTTCCCTATCACTTAATCCCATTTCACCAACTATCCTGGCTAAGTCTCTTGCCTTAACACCTCTTGAATAAGCATCATATAATTGATCGCTTAATTCTTTATGATCATCACGTGTTTTATCAGGTCCTATTCCGCTTCTCATCAATCTACTTAGACTAGGTAATACATTGATGGGTGGATATATACCTCTAGAATGTAAGTCTCTACTTAAAATTATCTGTCCCTCGGTAATATATCCAGTTAAATCGGGGATTGGATGTCTCTTGTCGCCTCCAGGCATTGTTAAAATGGGCATTTGAGTTAAACTGCCTTTCTTCCCTTTAACAATACCAGCTCTCTCATAAATCGTAGCCAAGTCACTATACATGTATCCCGGATAGCCTCCTCTTCCCGGCACCTCCTCTCTTGCCGCACTTATTTCACGTAGGGCCTCACAATAATTAGTCATATCAGTCAAAATAGTCAATACGTGATAATCCTGTTCAAATGCGAGATATTCCGCTATAGTTAAGGCTATCCTAGGTGTGATTAGCCTCTCAATAGCCGGGTCATCAGCCAGATTCAATATTACTACACTTCTATCTATTGCTCCAGACTCTCTAAACTGTGATATAAAATAACTGGCTTCATCATGTTTTAACCCCATGGCAGCGAACACTAGTGCAAAGCTCTCTTCCCTGCCTAATATAGTAGCTTGTCTAGCAACTTGTGCAGCAACACGGTTATGTGGCAACCCTGATTCAGAGAATATTGGAAGCTTCTGCCCCCTAACCAGAGACAACATACCATCAATAGCTGAAATACCTGTTTGTATAAAATCGTTGGGATACTCTCTAGCCCTTGGATTTATGGGGTTTCCATTAATATCCCTAGTATCTCTAGAAGAAATTTTAGGTAGACCATCTATAGGTTCAAAACGTCCATTAAACATCCTCCCAACTACATCTGGAGATACTGGTATTTCAAAGGTAGATCCTGTAAACTTCACTATAGAATCATGCTGTAATCCTGATTCATCTCCAAAAACTTGTGCAATAACGAAGTCACGACTTACCTCAATAACCCTGCCTAGCCTATCTATACCATCAGGAGCTCTTATCCTAATAATTTCATCGAAAACGACACCTGGGATTGGGTCTAAGACTACCAGAGACCCTCTGATCTCCCTTATACCACGGTAAACCTTCCCTTCTAAATCTGACAATTTTATTGGTAGACCCATTTCCACACACCTCCTTAAAATGTAATTGAAACACGATACTCCTCAGCTATAGAGCTGAGGTTATCGCGAATATCCCTAAGTAATTCGACGACAGCATCAAACTTTCTATCGTCTAGTTTAATCCTCTTTATTCTACTTACTATCGGAGATTCAATAATCCTATCGATTGGAACATTTTCTCTGACAAGTTTTTCAGCCATTCTATGGAAATCTATAATTGCTTTAAGAATCAATACTGATCTCTCGGGTTCGGAGTAGGAGTCGACAGGGTCAAAAGCATTTTGTCTAAGTAAACCCTCTTTAATAAGTTCGTTGGTCAACAATAATAGTCTTTGATCATCTGGTAATGCCTTCTCACCGATGATTTTAGCTATAGATTCTACTTCACTGGCATTTGTTAAGATATTCATAGCCTCAACCCTATATCTTGGATACTCTTCTAAAACATTTGGCCAGATTTCTCTCAATCTTGGATTGTTTTCGACTGCTTTCTCAACATATCCTTGGATAATTGAGTCCGCGTATAGACTATAGCTTTTCAGCCAATGAATAGATGGGAAATGTCTACTATATGCTAGGTCAGCGTCTAGAGCCCAGAATACACCAGTAAACCTTAGGGTATGAGTAGTTACTGGTTCATTAAAATCTCCACCAGGAGGTGATACAGCGCCAACAACAGTGACTGAACCTATTCTATCTGGACGGCCTAGTACTTTCACTCGGCCAGCACGCTCATAGAATTCCGCAATTTTATCTGGTAAATAAGCGGGGAAACCCCTTTCCACAGGCATTTCACCAAGTCTGCCTGAAATTTCTCTTATTGCTTCAGCCCATCTAGATGTAGAATCGGCCATTAACGATACATCATATCCCATATCCCTATAGTATTCTGCGATAGTTATTCCAATATATACGCTGGCTTCCCTTGCAGACACTGGCATGTTACTTGTATTTGCAATTAATACTGTTCTCTCCATAAGTGGTCTACCTGACCTTGGATCTTGAAGTTCAGGAAACTCAGTTAATACTTCAGCCATTTCGTTACCTCGTTCTCCACAACCAATGTATACTACGACGTCGGTATCACTCCACTTTGCCAACTGATGGAGGGTGACTGTTTTTCCAGTACCAAAACCTCCTGGAATACATGCGGCACCCCCTTTAGCTACAGGGAATAATACATCTATAACTCTCTGACCAGTGATTAACGGGGTTGTTAAAGGCAGTCTACCGCCTTCCTGAACCGGTCGAGCGATCTTGACAGGCCATTCATGATACATGTAAAGCTTCTTATCCTCACCATCAATCTCTATAATGCCAATTGGCTCGTCAACTTTAAATTCTCCCTCATAGATCTCTTTCAAAACACCCCTCATAAATGGAGGAATCATGATTTTATGTACAAGATAGGGAGTCTCCTGAACTTCACCTACAACGTCTCCAGGTCCAACTTCAACCCCAGCTTTAACTGTAGGTTTAAACTCCCACTTTATATTTCTAGGTAGCATGTAAGCCTTAATTCCCCTAGAAATAAATGGACCGCTTAATTTGATTAAATCTTCTAGAGGTCTACCGATTCCATCAAATATATTCATTAGAAGCCCAGGGCCCAATTCAGCAACAAGTTTTTTACCAGTACCTGAAATTGGATCACCAACCTTTAACCCACTAGTAGGTTCATAAACTTGAGCGGCAAAATCTTCCTCGAAAACACGTATAACTTCACCAATCAACTTCTCTTCCCCAACCTCAACTACCTCTCCAACCTCAATATCCGGAATACCTCTTCCAAATACAACTGTTCCACTAACCTTTACAATTTCTCCTACCCTCATTTAACCACCTCTTAATATATTTAAAATCTCATCCAAACGCTCCTCGAAGATGGATTGGAGCTTACCATCAAAAGTAGATATATAAAAGACTTTCTCATCTAAATCAGATAATATAACGCCACCTAGAAAATTCTCACCTGAATTAACGAACTCAAGTTTA
>JALTTZ010000020.1 GCA_027047855.1 Nitrososphaeria archaeon | reverse complement strand
AAGTTTCACGAAAAAGTAAAAGGAGAATTTAAAAAATGGCTTGACCAGAGAAATATAACTTGGAGAAAACCCTTCTTGGAGGAAGCAACCTACCTAATAGTCGTATACACAGATAAACGATGCCCCTATACAGTTCAATCTACATGGCTAGCAATAGGCTACCTGTTACTAGCTCTAGAGGAAAACGGACTCGCCTCACTAACATACACCCCCTCAAACACAGAGAAGATAAATGATATCCTAGACGTCCCTCCACAATATAAACTGGAAGCAATAATACCAGTAGGATATCCCCAAGAAGATAAGAAAAAAGAACCCAGAGAACCACTGTACAATAAAGTATACATAAATAAATGGGGAACACAGATAAAGATCGAATAGTATAAACAATAAATTCATAGCACTTTTATATTTAGTCACATCCATTATCAGTATATAATGAATATCAGGCTACTAACAATACTGACGCTAAGCATAGCAGGGGGGATAATCAAAATAGTTGGGGGGGCTCTCTATGGGTCCAAAGCCCTCCTAGTGGATGCATTTACATCATTCGGAAATATATTAGCAGCAATACTCGTAATCTATTACTACAGTAAAAGCCTAGCACCCCCCGACAAGGACCACATGTTTGGACACCACAGACTGACGATAGCCGGCCCTATATACACAGTCGTCATATACTCAGCCATCTTCGGCATAGCATCAATGCAGCTAATTGACATAGCCGGTAAACCTTATACAGTATCGGAATATGCACCAATAATGGCGGTCATAGGATTCATTATATATATAGTGGCGATAGGATTAAGCAGAGGAGTAGACATCTCATTCAAAATATATGCAAAATTTACGGGTAGCGAACTCATAGAAAGCATCGTAACTATAGTGGCATCCCTATCTGGAGCGTACCTTAGCTATATAATAGACTTCATGGGAGCAATCATATTGGCAACATTTATCATATACGAGGTATACTTCAGCATAAGAAACATCATAGGAATAGTCAGTGACGAAACATCCAAAGAGATAATATCAGAGATAGAAAGAGAACTCACGAAGCTCAATATAAATATCGATAGAATTAGAGTAAGAAAAATAATTGAAGACATCTACCATGGCGACATAACCATCAAAGTTCCACCCGAGACCTCTATAAGTGACGCACACGAGATAGCCGACTACATAGAGGGCCGCCTAAAAAGAAAATACAACATCGATTTGACCGTCCATGTAGAACCTGAGTAAAACCTAACCATCCTTGAACCTAGAGAACCGCTTCTTATTATATTCCAGTCTTTTCAAGTATTCCTTATCCAAATCGATACCCAACAGATTAGCCCCAATAAGCACATATATGAAAATATCGATAAGTTCATCCTTCAGCATCTCAACATATTTACTATCAATTTCTCTACCCAGATTCATAGCAATCCGATCAATTTTCTTAACAATATTTGAGAATTCCCCCACCTCTCCCGCAAGAGCTATAGCTATATGCTTCAGAGAATTTAGAAAATCCTTATCATCGTTAATTTGCCAAAAACCAGGAAAATACTCCAAATCAAACTGTTTCTGCATCTCCTGCAAAACCTTTATATCCATAACCAACCACCTGCCATCGCAGGGAAAATAGCCACTACATCACCATCAGACAACTTACTATCTAAACCATCCAAAAAACCGATATATCTCCCATTTAGAAAAATTCGGTAATCTTCATGCAACCTACCCCCTACCAAAACCCTATCCCTCAACTCAGGGAACATATCCAGTAGATCCCTAACCGTACTTCCCTCCCCAACCTCGACTACACGCTCCTTCCAACCAAGCTCATTCCTCAAAACAGCAAAAAGCTTAACTAACACCTTCATGAACCCACCCTAAAGAGGGCAAAAAACGAGTCTCCTACTATATGGACAATAACTACAGGTGGGTGAATTCCCCCAACAATCATACTTATTAGACCTACTAATTAAACAGAACTCCTCCAAACTACAGTCAAGACATGAAGGCATATAGGAGAACCTCACATTAAACCTAAACCTAACATAATCCTCCCTTCTCCATATATCGACGATGCTATCGTTATGTATATTTCCAAACCGAACTGGATATACCCTCCTCTGAATCCCATTGATAATTGGTTGCCATTCATGAGCATAGAATATACAGGGTGCAACATCACCCTCGGCAGTTAAATAGAAAGCATTCCGCTCCATAAAAGGACAATGCCTCTCAGTTTTAATCGACATCTCGGGCAAATAGAAATTAATATTAGTATCCAAAGTGACCATAGCCAAATCCTTCTTCAAGTCATTCAAAGCCCTAACACAATCCGGATCACCCAAACACAGTAATAACTCCGCAGTATTAGAATTATTAGGAATCATGTTTGATAAGACCACCTCTTTAACTCGGTGTTCCTTCGCCAATCTAGCCAAACTCAATACATTTCCAATATTTATCCGATTTAAGGTATATTGAAACTTTAATATCGGCTTATCAGAATTACTCCGCCATTTTGCTTTATTAACAGCCTCCAGACCGCCGACAATCCTGCTGAGATCACCTCCCCTTCGAATATTCTTGTATAAATCCTCGTCATCCGAATCAATACTCACCACAATTTCATCGACCCCCAGCTCAACCAAAAATTCACCATATTCACCAAGGAAGAAGCCATTAGTATTCAACAGAACCTCAAAACCCGCATCCTTAGCCTCTCTAATAAAGTCGGTGATATGTGGATGTATCAACGGCTCACCCCATCCCGTAAAGGCTAGCTTATGGACACCGGCTTCAGAAGCCATACCAAGAAAAGAGGAGAACGTAGACTTATCCATATCTATTAGGTAATTGGTTCCAAGCATATCCCTAAAACAATAAAGACAAGACAAGTTACATCTACGCGTAACCTCAACCATAACCTCCTCAGGATGACTGTCTCCAGCAAGACTAACAACAAATTCTTCATACCGCATACTACCCAAAGTCTATCCTCCCCTGTAAACACAACACAATAACAATGTCAATTAAAACAATGATGCTATTTATAAAAATTTTTAATTTATTTCTAGTATTGTTTTATATGTAAATCTATTTTTAATTGGTGATTACATGCCACCAGGAACCTATTGGAATAAATTTCTCAGAGTGAATCTTACAAAGAAGACGATAACAACCGAGTCGATGCCCGAAGAAGTTCTCAGAAACTGGCTTGGAGGCCGCGGACTAGGAGTATATATCATGCTGAAGGAAGTGAACCCGAAAGTAGACCCACTCTCACCTGAAAACAAGGCATTAGTAATGGCAGGGCCGTTGACAGGCGTAGCAGGAGCACCAGAACCAGGAAGATGGGTATCAGTAACAAAATCCCCCCTCACACACACTATACACGACTCACACAGCGGTGGAAAATTCGGGCCAGAGCTGAGATTCGCTGGATACGACGGAATAATCATTGAAGGAGCTTCAGACCACCCGGTATACCTATATATACATAATGGTAAAGCCGAATTGAGAGACGCCTCACATCTATGGGGATTAGACGTCCACTCCACAACAGATTACATAATAGATGAACTAAAAAGTGAACTAGGAGAGGATGCAACAAATGTTAAAGTAGCTTGTATAGGCCCAGCGGGAGAGAAACTAGTTAAAATAGCAGCCATTATGAACGACAAGAGTAGGGCAGCAGGCAGAGGAGGACACGGCGCAGTATGGGGAGCGAAAAAACTAAAGGCAATTGCAGTTAGAGGAACAATGACACCTACACCAGCAGACCAAGACGCATTTAGAGACGCAGTCAAAAAATCATTAATTAAACATAAGGAAAGCCTCGTCACTAGCCAGGGTCTACCTACATACGGAACCGCCATCCTTGTCAACATAATTAACAATGCCGGAATCTTCCCAACAAGAAACTTCCAAACAGGAGTATTCCCCGAAGCCGACAATATAAGTGGAGAAACGATTGCGGAAAAAATATTGGATAAGAAACTATCGATCGAAGAAAGCTGCTGGGGATGTTCTATAACATGCGCAAGATACACAAAACTCAAAAACGGTAGATTCACCGGAGAAGGCGGCGGTCCCGAATACGAAACAGTATGGGCATTAGGCGCCGAGACGGGAACAGGCGATTTAGAGGCAGTCACAAAAGCAAACTTCCTATGCAACGAATTAGGACTGGACACAATATCAATGGGAGTGACGATAGGAACATTATATGAACTTATAGAAAAAGGAAAATATCCACAAGAAAAATTGAGAGGACTAAATGCAAAATGGGGTAACGGAGAATCACTAGTCGAACTAGTATGGAGAACAGCCTATAGATCAGGAGTCGGCGACGACTTAGCCGAGGGTGCATTAAGACTGGCTGAGAAATATGGCTCACCAGAATCAGCAATGGTTGTTAGAGGACAGGAACTACCAGCATATGACCCAAGGGGAGCCCAAGGACATGGACTAGCATACTCCACAAGCAACAGAGGGGGATGCCACCTAAGGGCATATATCATAGCGCCAGAAGTCTTAGGAGTTCCTGAAATGGTCGATAGATTCGAGACAAAAGGTAAACCCGAGCTAGTCATACACTTCCAGAACGTATTTGGAGTTATAGACTCCCTAGTACTCTGCAAATTCACCTCATTCGCCATCTGGCTAGATGAATACACATCACTCATAAACTCGGCAATAGGATGGAATTTAACTAATGAGGAGGTAGAAAAAATAGGAGAAAGAATATATAATGCGGAAAGAGCATTCAATGTATTAAGTTTCGGGGATGGGGCTAAGTACGATACACTACCAGATAGATTGTTAAATACTCCGATGCCAGAAGGGCCCTCAGCAGGCAAGGTAGTAATGCTTGACAAGATGCTACCAGAATACTACGAAAGGAGAGGATGGAAAGAGGGAAGACCAACCGTAGATAAACTCAAAGAATTGGGGCTCGGATGGGTCCTAGAAAAAGACACTGAAGGATTATTCCCCTCCTAACCTATCCACTTTTTATTATAGAGGTAAGATAATATAAAAAGAAAAAGAAGAGTGGGGGATTAAATCACAGACGCGATGTATCCTTTCCTAGCTAGGACAGTAGCGACAGCCGTAACCATTAGCACAGCAGCACCCAATATGAGTAGCGTATCTATGGTAAATACTTGAGGCACTATAGATAAGAACTCCTTGACAACACCGATACTTGGATCGTGAACCAAGATTCCGTCACCGAAGTACGGATACACGAAGAAAACCTTCAGTTCTAATGAAGCACTTCCGTTACCAGACTCAATTTCTAGAGATCTGTAGTATGTGCTAACGTTTACTGGAGATCCATCAACGGTAGCATATTTGATCCAAGAAACCATGACATTAACTACTCCCAAATCAACGGAGATCACATCTTCATCAGCGTTTATTGACTTCAACGAGACACCACTACCTATCTTGATCTCAATCTTGTTGTATAATGCCAACTTACTCTCATTACTCATCCAAGGCCAACGATACACTATAAAATCATATTTTATCTGGTCTGCACCGCCATCAACCTTAATTGTCACTGTCTTATTACCTATCGTAGCATTCTGAAGAACGCTGTAGTTATATATGTGCATAATTAGTTC
>JALTTZ010000019.1 GCA_027047855.1 Nitrososphaeria archaeon | reverse complement strand
GGTCTATTATCATCTTCTCCAATGTATATAGCCTATTCAAAACGCTGTAAGCCCAATTTATGGACCAATCTGGGTCGTCAAGACCATCTACAAGGCTTAACAGGGACAGCCTCAGAGCATCTGTTCCTACCAATTCCATTGCCAATTCAAGTGACATATAATTCCCTTTACTCTTAGACATCGGCTTACCTTCAAGCAACATGAATCCATTGGCTGATATTCCTCTAGGCCATTTATCCCGTGGAAATATCGCAACATGGTGGAAAATGTAGAATGTTAGATGGTTACCAATCAAATCTTTTCCTGAACCTCTCAGATCTACTGGATACCAGTATAGAAAATCTTTGCGTATCATCTCCAATATTTTTTTATCTACGCCTAGCTTGGCTGATATCTCTGACGGATCTCCTATACCGAGGAAGATATAGTCGAAGAAACTATCATCAACTTTCTCCGCGTCTATCACCCCTTCATTATAGTATTTTGCAACGATATAGAAGGCGTTATATATCGTTGAGTCGGTGAGTGTTTCTACTATCCACGCTTTATCGAATGGGAATGGCGTCCCCAAACCCGTTCTTCTTGTGCATGGCCAGTCATGGTACCAGTCGATATAATGCTTAAACAAGTTTTTTATTTCTTCTGGGTAGAATCTCATCTCTTCGACAGCACTGTGGGCAAGCGATTTCCATTCCCTATCTGAGTATTTTAGAAACCACTGGTCAGGCAATATTTTAACGATACATTTGGTCCCACATCTACACACTACTCTCTCTGGAAGATCATACATAACGCTTCCCATGCCTTCCTCATTCAAAATCGCCTTTATAACCTCCTTCGCCTCACTCACTGGCAGGCCTGATATAGGTCCTGTATTATCTAGCATCCTTCCTTTATGGAACTCCTGGCTATAAACCTCTTTTGTCGCCTTCTCCAACTTTTCATAATCAAGCTGATTGGAGACTCCCAGACGTTTCACCATTGTCTCGGCTGGAACATCACCGAGACCTGGAACATCTATTATTACGATCGGTTTAATTTGTGAGGCTATATTACTAAAGTTTGGATCATTTCTTAGATCCTGTAAAGCCATGTAATCATATGGAGCGTGGGCTGGCACACTATAGACCACTCCTGTAACCATATCCGTATCGACGAAGTTTGCGGGTAAGATAGGTATTTTACGGTTTATCAATGGAGCCTCCGCATACCTACCCAATAGGGATTTGGTGTCAACTTTCCCGACTATTCTTACATTGTGAAGCTGATTTCCAAGCTTGTAGGCTGCCTCCCTACTTATGATCCATAACTCTCCATCCACTTCAGCCTCCACATAATCGCCGTCGGGGTTAATCCATATATTTGTAACTCCGAATATGGTTTCCGGCCTCAGCGTTCCCGCTACTAGGTATCTGTTACCAATCTTAAACTTTATTAGGAAGTATTCTTCCGGTCTTACCCCTTCACCCTCCAATCTATCATGGTCACCTGTCGGGCTCTCGTCGGTGGGACACCATACTATTGGATGGCTCCCCTTTACTATATATCCCTTATTGTATAGTTTTCTTATTTGCCATTCAATAAACTTGTTATAGAGAGGGTGGAGATATGTTGTGTGGAACTCCCTTCTCCAATCTATAGATAGGAAATACCTCTTCACTATCTCTCTATTAACCTCTGTGAAAAATTTTACAAAGTTTATTGG
>JALTTZ010000018.1 GCA_027047855.1 Nitrososphaeria archaeon | reverse complement strand
ATTACACTAACTATAATTATCTACTCTTTAATCAATCCTCGGATGGATGGTCACTTTGAGGAAAAAGGAAGGAACATGGTTAGTAAGTATGTATATAATCCTGACAGTTTTCTAAGAGATCTATCTGAAGTAGCAACGTTAATCCAGATATACAAAGAAAGATATATAAAGATACCGTTTTATCAGGGGAACAAGAGCTATATAAATAGTTTCCTCGGCCTACTAAATAATCTCGTAACACTTGTTGACAGTGACACCGCAATAATCAACTACACATATATCATACCAAGCCTTCCATCAACATTTGAACCTCCAGATAGCGTAACAGGTAATATATCGGTAGCATATATAAGGATAGGGTTTGGCGTAGGCGTTTTCATAATGGCATATGAATACAACAGGTCTATAGAATTAATCATATATGCCAAGGTTGTCGATCCATACATATATGAGAAGCTTCTCGATCCAACATCTAGTAAAAATAACTGGCTGATATGGATATTCAAGTTTAGAGGTTTAAATAAGAAGGTTTATGTGGATGGGCATGAAGAAGTTCTCAGCAATATTTACATAGTTTTGGAGGAGCCTCTTAGCAATGGATCGGCTAAGGCTGAAGAGGATGAAATATATTTCTTTACATTTGTAGCTAGACCCGCTCTATCCCTGGCTCTAAACATTATTTATGGTGGAGAAACGGACCCTAAGTATCTCTACCAGGCTGTAGCCGAAAATTTCTTAAACCGGATGAACAACATCGTTGCCTTGGGGATGCGGCCTGATTATCCATGCCGCATACCAAGTGCATATGCATCAATGGAGGATAAAACATCATGTCTAACATCCGGTATCGCTATAGGATATCTACTAACATACGGCCTGGGTATGGTCATCGGCATAGTCGATAAAAATTTAGGTAATTTTTATAACTCTCCACAGGCCCTCCTCCTATTTTCCAGCAGATATTTCCAAGATGTCGATGGTCCGACTATATATGGGTTAGATCTTGACGGAGACATACTCCCAGAGGTGTTTCAGAGGCTATACGGCTATAACGAATCTAAATTTATCTCTAGAATTGTTAGTAGGAACGAGTCCAGAATCTTCTATATCTTAGATCCGTTCATACCTACACCAGCAAATATCTACTGGATAAAATTCATACACTTTAAAGATCTGGATAAGTATGAGACATACCATTCAAAACTAGACATAATTTTCACGCCTCCATGGGTAAAACTGGTATGGGATATGCATGTCGTAAGTGGTCCGACTCTAGTTATAGCAAACTTCCAGAGGGAGACAAACAAATCTATTACGGCAATAAAGAAAGGAATAATGAAGATAGATCCATATATTACGAGACATAATCCTGAACCATATCAGCTTATCAGGATGTTCTACAACAGGTCCGTCTTCAAATCGCCTCTGGATTATGTTTTAGGGTTCAACCCTCAGAATGTATTTCCAAAACTTAGAAACCATTCATTTAACATTCTAGATGTAGCTGCTAAATGGATTTACGTACCACCCCCTCCCCGCTCCCTTCCACCCGACAAATATTTTGAGCTCGAGCCCACCAGTATAACGCGTCGATACATATATACTGATGGAATATGGCACGCTAGATATCGCTACTCCGGTACACTATATAGAAGTTATGGCACTATAACGATATACTTAATATTCATATATGACCAAATGGGGCCCGTACTATACCTTGATATAACCATATCAGGG
>JALTTZ010000017.1 GCA_027047855.1 Nitrososphaeria archaeon | reverse complement strand
GGGATCATCGGGTGTTCCAGATATGCGACATGATGAAAAAGAAAGGCTGGTATATTCAAGCCCAGCCAGGCTCTAAAAAGCTCGAATTCCCCCCCTCAATCCACCTAACAATATCCCCGATACACCACAAGTATGCCGAACAATTCATAGAGATTCTTAAGGAGACTTTAGATGAGATCAAGCCTATGGAGATTAATGTAGAGAATATAATGTATGCACTAGGTCTTGAAGCCGGATTAGATACGTCACTACTCGGGAATAAGATGGATCTAATCATAGAGATGCTTGGAATAGATAAGGAGAGTATATCTGGGGAGTTATCCATGATTAATATATTAATGCACGAACTTCCACCAGAGATTGTAGAATTCCTATTAGCACACATAATTAACAGACTCTTTATACCCTGATTCTCATTATGGTAAGCCTATAGTTTGATTGGATATATTTTCTTACCTAGTTTTTCATACGCTTCTCTAAAATACTTGTAGAGCTTGTTATAAATTGGTATGTATTCTTTTCTGGGCTTAAACAATTTATCAGTGCTGTAGCGACTAACGGCTTCCTCGAAACTCCTATATATTCCGAGGCCGACTGCAGCTATAGTTGCGATTCCTCTGAGGCCAGCGTCATGAGGGTCCTTCATTCTAATCAGGTTTACATTCAATGTATCTGCAAGTATCTGGCACCACTCATCGAACAATGCTGCACCTCCCACTAGATTAATGGCCTCATAATCCTGCACCTTGGGCCTGAAGTATTCCCATGCCCACCGAATATTTAGGGCGACACCCTCCATGATGCTTCGTAATATATCCCCCAACGAGGTATCGATCGATAAGTTAAGGAAAGCTCCCCTTAGTGAAGGATTATCAACAGGACAACGTTCACCAAACATCCAAGGAAGAAACAGAATCCCAGAGGATCCAGCCTCGGCACCAGATACATATTGCTCAACATCCTCATATGAAAGCCCCCCTGTCACTTTCATCATCCATTCCAGGGCCCCGGATGCAATTTCTTGTTCAGCAACAAGCAGATATTTATGCGGTATACCGCTCAATATGCTGCCTATATAGTGGGACACATCAACTATTCTCTTAGATATATGGGCCGCTATCCAATCACTCGTCCCTATGTATATATGTGGCCTACCCTCAGAGACAGCTCCGCTACCGACTGCTGCTGAAGGCATATCACCACAACCGACGAAAACTGGGATACCCGGTTCCAGCCCCAGGTCAGAAGCAGCCGAAGCCAACAATCTCCCCGCCACACTAGTCGAGTCAAAAATTTTTGGAAACATTTCAATACTTAGTCCATAATCTCTCATTAGAGCCTCACTCCATCTAGCCCTCCCATCTCTAGTATCAGCAAGCCATGTCAACGTGGCCTCATCGGGACTCGTCACAAATTCACCTGTAGTCCGAGCCAATAGGTATCCCTTTACATCGATAAACTTCCACACTTTGTTATACACGTCGGGCATATTTTCCCTAAGCCACACAATTTTACTCAAAGGATCTTTACCAGTCTTACTAGGAGCGCCCCCAGTAATCCTGAGAAACTTCAATAGCCTAAATATATTATATCCCTCTATTTTCAGGAAACCACTCCATACTTCCTTAGGGTAGCCATGTGCCCGTTCATCAAGCCAAATGATCATATCGTATAAAGGATTAGCATCCTTATCTATTGGTAATACACCAGCCATATGAGCCGTAAAAATGATGCCTGATGGAGCCACACCACCTTCTCGCAAAACCTCTCTAGACAGTGCCGTCAATTCACTCCAAAGCCTCTCGGGATCAACCTCAGCCCAACCTTCCCTAGGAAAATTGACCTCCGCATCGATAGACTTTTTACATACTACCTTGAAATTACCAGTCTCAACTATACCGGCCTTAAGCTTAGTAGTTCCAATATCAAATGCCAAAATATATTTCGTCGAATCCGATGCAGACATTACAATAAATGATATTATCAACAGATATAGATAAAAACAAGGATCCAACTAGATAATGCAATTTCCCAACGAACCTACATATATACACACTTTACCGTAAATAATATATTTATGTCCAAAAATTCTAGCAATACATCCAAACATTATAACATATTTCGAGAAGCAATGTTATTGGAGGAAAAAGGAATAGATATAATTCATCTTGAGGTGGGGGATCCAGAGATAGATATAAATAAAAAGATTATTGAGACGATGTGCACGAAGGCTAGGGAAGGACATACCCACTACAGTAGCCCCCAAGGACTATTAGAATTTAGAATGGAGGTCAGTTCCTATCTAAATGAGAAATTCGGTGTAATCGTGTCTCCGGACGACATTCTAGTGACACCCGGATCGAAAACAGGGCTATATTTAACTCTAAATTTTTTAATTAAACCAGGTTCCAAAATCGTGGTATTTGAGCCTACCTGGAGTGCATACAGAGGGCTATCCGAATCACTGAATCTGATATATATCCCACTGAAAACCCGATACGAAGATAGGTGGATACCTAATGACACTTTATTAAATAAACTCGAGAGTCTAGATTATGACGTGATTATACTACTAAATCCATCGAACCCCACAGGAAAATTAATACCAAGCAAGATTGTGGAAGAAATCGTTGAAATAACTAGGAAGAAGAATGCCATTCTGATAAGCGATGAGGTATACTTTGAAACCCTATTCAAGGGAGTCGAAGACTACCCAGCAGCATTAAAATATGATTATGAAAAGACGATATCACTATATAGTTTGTCAAAGAGTCATGCTATGACAGGATTTAGATTAGGCTGGATAACAACAAGAAATAAAGTCTGGATCGATAAATTAGTTAGAAGAGTCCAGTATATATACACTAATGTTCCTGAATTCATCCAATATGCTGGAGTGGAAGCCCTTAGGAATAGAGAGATACCCAACCTAACTAGAAGAATATATAGAAAAAGGGTAGATATATTAGCAAAGGGTCTCGGAGAAGCCGGCTTCCAATTCGTATATCCTGATGGAACATTTTATATCTTTGCTAAAATTCATGAATGGATATCAGACACAGATTACTTCATATCAAGACTGTTGTATGAAAAGGGCATTGCGGTGGCCCCTGGAGAATCATTCGGAGGATATAGAAAATTCATTAGATTCTCAGCCTCAGCAAGTGAAGAAAGACTAGAAAAAGCCGTAACAAAAATAAAGGAATTCGTGGAGATGAACAAACCTGGTTAATAAGATTTGACCAGAATGTTTATATAATGTGTTTTACACCATTTATTTTAATGCTTTTCGTAAAGGGGGTTTGGTGATGGCACGCCAATATCTATAAGCCCTAGGGAGTTAGAGCTCCTTAGAGGCATTCTCCTAAGAGGAATTAATGAGAAACAGATCCTCATAATGAAGACATTGCTTACAGCATCAGGTCCCTCCTTAAATAGCGTCCTCCGAAAAATTTCAGAGACATACAATATACCACTCTCTACACTAAAATTTCATATATCTATCCTATCAGATTTAGGGTTGATTGAGAAAATCGGCCGGAATGGAACCAAAATAGTTAGGTTATCTAAACTGGGAGTAAAGATTCTGCGATTAATGGATGGAGAGAGCCTAAATCCTGTCGGGAATATACCTAGGGATGTTGATAATCTCCAAATCACTTTATCGAAGGAACTCGACAAACTTCTAAGAAAAATAGATGGATTCCATCTCAGCTCATCACTCACAACCCTTAACATACTTATAGCTATATTCTTCCATAGACAAAGCTCACACATGGATATACATAAAACTAAAATCGTCCTAAGTAAAGGGCATGCAGCACCAGCACTTTATACAGTATTGAAACACTTCGGCATACTAAGTGAACGGGAAATGAAAAATGCTTTCGAACAAGAGTCAATTATTCAGACACATCCTATCAAGGGGTGCCCAACAATAGTATCATCTTCGGGATCCCTCGGTCAAGGGCTGTCTATAGCCAATGGACTAGCCATTCGACTCAAAATGGAGAGGGAAGAAGACTTCATATACGTAATAATGGGTGACGGAGAGCTCGATGAAGGACAAGTGTGGGAGAGTATGGCGACCTCATCCACCCATGGGTTAGACAACATAATATTGTTTATAGACCGAAATGGAAAGCAGTTAACCGGAGAAACAGAATCTATCAAGAAGAAGGAGCCTCTAAAAGATAGGCTGAACGCTTTCGGTTGGGAAGTATTCGAGACGCCGGATGCAAAACCGAGCAGTATCATACGGGAGATAATTAAAGCTGAGAAGATTAGGGGGTGGCCTAAAGCAATTATTGTGAATACGAGGAACTTGTCACAAAATTACTATTGAGCGCTTAAGGCGACCTTAAGGTTGCATTCTAATAGGTGATATTGTTATGTTACTCTATAATAACAGTTTCAGGGAGGCTCTAGGTAGAGCCCTAGTAGATGCAGGATATGCATATAGGAACATGGTGGTGATAGATACAGACCTATCTAAGTCAACAAGGGCAATATACTTCGCCGAACAATTTCCTGATAGATTTATTCAAGTCGGAATTAGTGAACAGGATGCTGTCGGTACGGCGGCTGGGTTAGCAATAGGAAACAAGATTCCTATCTTAATTACTTATTCAATGTTTCTCATGAGGGCTTGGGAGCAAATTAGAAACACCATCGCCAGGGACAACTTGAACGTGAAGATAGTGGGAACGCATTCAGGTTTATCTGACTATTTAGATGGGTCTTCCCACCAGTGCTTTGAAGATATTGCATTGATGAGAGTTATACCTAATTTCAAAGTATTATCCCCCTCCGACACTGTCTCTACATATTCCCTATTTATGCAGATGCTTGATAATCAAGGGCCTATATACATGAGATTAGGGAGAGATAACGCATCCACACTGTATGAAGATGAGGATGAGGTCCAGCTAGGTAAAGCAAACACCCTAGTTGATGGTGACGACCTAACGATAATCTCCCACGGAGCCATGGTGAGTATAGCACTACAAGTATCGAATCTACTTAAAAAACATCATGTAAGCGCAAGGGTCATAGACATGCATACAATAAAACCAATGGATGTAGATACAGTAATAAAGGCTTGTGTAGATGCTCCACCAATAATAGTCATAGAAGACCATAATGTAATAGGTGGACTTGGAGGGGCCATTGCCGAGATCGTCACAACTATAAGGCCTACTAAAGTAATAAGAATAGGATTAAATGACAGGTTTGGAACCGGTTCAACAAATTACGTGTCACTTCTTGAATATTTCGGTCTAACCCCGAAGCAGCTTAAAGATAGGATAATGGGTGTCATAAATGAAGTTTAATTTCACTTCTAAAGAGTATAGGGAAAAAACCATAATAGAAATTGAGGAGATAAGGATTGGAGAAGATTTCGTATTAATAGCTGGTCCGTGCTCAATCGAGAGCTACGAACAGTTATATAATACGGCAACGGCACTAAAAGAAATCGGTGTAGATATACTAAGGGGAGGAGCTTTTAAACCGCGAACATCACCGTATTCATTCCAGGGACTGGGGCTGGAAGGATTGAAAATACTTAGAAAAGTCTCTTACGATGTGGGGCTCCCGGTCATCAGTGAAGCATTAGACCCTAGACATCTAAATAAGGTCGCAGAATATGTCGATATAATCCAGATTGGAGCCAGAAACATGTATAATTATCCTCTACTAAAGGAAGTCGGCAGATTAATGAAACCAGTCTTACTTAAGAGGGGTTTGTCAGCCACTTTGGACGAATGGCTCTCGGCGGCCGAATACATAATGAAAGAAGGGAATGAAGACGTAATACTTTGTGAGAGAGGGATAAGAACATTCACCAAGCATACTAGATTCACATTAGACATAGCAGCTGTACCGTCTCTAAAAGAAAGAACACATTTACCAATTATAGTAGACCCATCTCATCCAGCGGGTAGAAGAAGTCTTGTGATCCCCCTAGCCAAGGCAGCTGCATGTGTAGGTTCAGATGGGATTATGGTAGAGGTCCACATAAGACCCCAAGAAGCCCTCTCCGACGCTGATCAAAGCTTAACAATAGATATGTATCGTGAACTTGTTAAGGAGGTAAAGAAATGCCTATAGATATCTTATATCAGTTAAACGGAAAAATAATAGTAGGTTTAGGTTCATTAAAGTATCTGAAGGATATCGTGAATAAATTGAATCCCCAGAAAATCGGAATTATAACAGATAGTAATGTAGCTTCCATTTATCGAGATAGGCTTATTCAAATTATTAAGAGTATAGGGATTGATGCTTACATAATACTTAGAAGTGGAGAGAGAGTAAAGAACATATCCACAGCCACCAGGATTTGGAAAATATTGATCAAAAAGGAGTTTACGAGAGAGTCGCTTGTAATAGGCTTCGGAGGAGGGGTAATAGGTGACCTAACAGGATTCGTAGCGTCAACTTACATGCGAGGCATCCACTACATAAATATACCGACGACACTATTAGCTCAGGCCGACTCAGCAATAGGAGGAAAAACGGGCATTGACATGGATGGTAAGAATTTAATTGGGACATTTTATATTCCCAATGCTATAATTATAGACCCAATCTTTATAGAAACCCTCTCTACAAAACAACTTGCAAATGGTGTTTCTGAGATAATTAAACATGGTGTCATTGCATCAAATAGTCTTTTGAAGATGCTTGAAAACCATCACGAAAAAATTTTGGGTAAGGATCTGAGTCTGATCGAGAAGATAATAAAATCCAGTATCAAAATAAAACTAAACATCATCTCGAGAGATTTTAGGGAGAGGGGAATTAGACGTATACTTAATCTCGGACATACAATAGGCCACGCCATCGAAAAAGCTACTGAATATCGAATACCCCATGGAGAGGCTGTCTCAGTAGGTTTAGCTTACGCATCCAAGATAAGTGAGGTCATTCTAGGGTTCGACGAGACAGATAGGATAATGGGCATACTTGAGCTCTTCGGTCTACCCACAAAATTACCCGTGAAGCCATACCGCCTTATAGATTTAATGAAACTCGATAAAAAGAACTGGCGTGGCAAGATAACGTTGGTGCTAATGAGGAAAATCGAGGAACCCGTAATTAAAGAGTTCACCGAAGGAGAGATTAGGAAAGTAATTGGGGGTATAAATGGTTAAAATATGTATATCAATCATGGCAGAAGATTTGAAATCGGAGCTTATCCGCGAATTAAAAAGAAGTATTGTAGATATAGATTTAATTGAGATAAGAGTAGATAACCTACTCCTAATCGATAGAGCCCTTCAATATTCAGCCTACTTCAGGGAGAAATTAGTATTCACCATTAGAACCTTTAGAGAAGGAGGGGGATTTAAAGGAAATAGAAACATACTATTTTCAGCATATGCCAAGTTAATAGAGGCTAGACCAAAATATATTGACATCGGCCTCCTAACAGGGATTTACAACGATGTGATCGATTTGGCCAAGAGCATGGAAGTTGATGTTATCGGATCCTATCACAACCCAAAATCAACTCCCTCTTCATCAAGTATAGCAAAGATATATGGTAGAATCGAACAAAGTGACGCAGACATAGTAAAGATAGTGACGTATGCCAACGACTATGCCGACAACCTCACAATACTAAACTTTTTATCTAGACAAATCCATAGAAAACCAATTACTGCATTCTGCATGGGTAACAAGGGGAGGATATCCAGGATAATTGCACCATTACTAGGCAGCTACATAACATACGTCACGATAAACAGCAGAGGAACCGCCCCAGGACAGCTAACTCTAGAAGAATATCTCAAGATAATGAGGTTGATTACATGACACCGAAAAAGGAGCGAGAGAGATACTGCATAATAGGAAATCCTGTAGAGCATAGTCTAAGTCCACTCATAATGAACTATCTATTTCAAAAATATGGCTTGAATGCATATTATTATAAAGCTAGAGTCATTGAGAAAGAGTTGGAAAAAGCAGTTCAGACAATTAGAACCTTAGGAGTTAAGGGGTTCAATGTCACTATGCCCCACAAAAAAACCATACTGAGGCACCTAAATGAACTAGATGGTGCCTCACACATGATCAAGGCAGTAAACACCGTAAAAAATGTAGATGGAAGAATGATAGGATTTAATACCGATTGGATCGGTGTAAAGGGAAGTTTGGAGCTCCATGGAGTAAGAAAGGTAGAAAATGCTTTGATTATAGGTGCAGGGGGTGCAGCTGCGGCAGCTGTATATGCATTAGGCCAAATATCCCGAGGTGTAATATACATCATCAACAGAACATATGAAAATGCCGTGGGAATAAAACATGAGTTTAAAGATCTTAAAGTTGAGATTAAACCTTTGCTGCTCAGCAAGGAAAATTTGAGAAGGACTACCGATGATGTGTCACTTATAATAAACGCTACTCCAGTAGGAATGAGAGAATGGAAATCACTGGTTCCACCCGAATTTCTTAGGAGAGAAATATACGTAATGGATATGGTCTATCGCCCATTAAAAACCAAACTTCTTATGGACGCAGAGAAAGCTGGCGCAAACACAATTGATGGATTATGGATGCTGATTATACAAGCCGCCGAAGCTTTTAAAATTTGGACTGGAATCAAACCCGATGTAGTAGACTTAAGGAAATTTGTGGAGGCGAATATAGATGAATAGCGGATATGGAAAAGCATATGGGGCAGTCTCGATACTAAACGCCATAGCTACGGGAATAGGCGCCGCCCTAGGTATAGAGTTAGGTGTAGAGGTTCGGGTCAAAAAAGCCGATGAAATGAAAATTATGAGCGTAGTTAGAGGAGTTAAGTCAAATTTAGATAACAGACTTGTCAGCCACATATTAAGTATTTTCCGGAGAAGATACAGCCTCAGCGATAACCTCCAAATATTAATAAAATCCGAGATTCCACCAGAAAAGGGGCTAAAAAGTAGCAGTGCAGTCGCAAACGCGCTCATAAGGGCACTATTTGACTTGCAAGGTATGGAATGCGGGCCGAAAGAAATATTGAAGTTGAATGTCGAGGCCTCGAAGGAATCAGGTGTATCCATAACTGGTGCGCTCGATGATGCTGCCGCCTCCCTCCTAGGAGGGTTAGTAATAACTGACAACAAGAAGAATCAGATAATTAGAAAGTGGAATATAGAGAAGAAAAATGTATTAATTGCATACCCCAACTTCTCCTTAAAGACCAGCTCCCTAGCCAATAGAAATTTCTCAGTATTAAAACCATATATCTCGCTTCTCACACGACATTTACTCGACGGGGATTGGAAAAGAACCGCCTTTCTCAATGGCATTATATACTCAACATTTCTTGGCTATGACGCTACACCCTTATACATAGCTCTTGAGAAAGGGGCCGAGACAGCTGGGCTCTCAGGTACAGGGCCAGCACTCTTCACCATATCGAATGATTTGGATATAATTAAGAAGGAATGGCAGAAACTCGCTAACCTGAATTTTATTGAGACGTACACTAGGTGAGAAACATGGATATATTGGTTCGACCCAGTGGGAATATACATGGTGAGGTTAAGGTTCCACCCTCCAAAAGCTATACACATCGGTATTATTTTATATCATTATTGACCAATGGGGAGACAAGGATCGACAATCCATTGATATCCGATGATACGATTGCCTCCTTCGAAGCTATCACAAAATTTGGGGCTAGGGGTAAACCAAACGATATAATTAGTGATGGAACCCCCAAGCCTCCTAATGAAATAATTGATTGCCGAAGATCGGGCACCACCTGCCGATTCTCAACAGCAATAGCTACATGCGTAAATGGAGTTACTATAGTTGATGGGGACAAGCAGCTGAGAAGGAGGCCAATCAAGGATCTAGCATTAGCTATTGAACAGATTGGCGCTGAAATACTCTCTCAAGAGGATCGGCTACCATTGGTAGTTAAAGGTGGGCGGATCAAGAACAAGGAAATCTCTATTGATGCATCCAAATCATCCCAATTCTTATCTGCCCTGCTAATATTGGGCGCTAAAATAGGCTTAACAATCCATGTACCAAAAGCCCCAGTGTCGAAGGGATATATAGATATAACCTTGAAATGTCTAGAAGATGCTGGGGTAAAAATATACCGTGATGAATATAAACTATTTACAGTTGATGAGGCCGAAATAAAGGGAGCAGTCTATACCATACCAGGGGACTATTCATCGGCTTCATTTATGATACTTATAGGGTTATTGGGGGATGGAATCTCGATAATCGGACTCGACCCAAATGATTTACAACCAGATAAAAAAATTCTCGATATTTCACGTTGTGTCGGGGCCCAAGTTAGATGGAGAGAGAAGAGACTAATTGTTAGCGGCGGCAAGTTGGAGAGTTTCGAAGTAGACTTAAGAGACTCTCCTGACCTATTACCCATCACATCCATAATAGCGGCATTTGCAAAAGGCAAAACCCTGATAAAAGGAATTAAACACAACAGATTGAAAGAGAGTGATAGGGTGAAAAGCGTAGCAATAAACTTGAAAAGGATGGGGGTTAACGTTGAGGTATATGAGGATGAGATGATCATATATGGGGGAAAGCCCCAAGCCAGTACTTTCTATTCATTCGGTGATCACCGCATAGCCATGGCCTTCACAGTAGCAGCACTTTTTCTTGAGCGCCCTTCCAAGATATCGGGTGTAGAAGTTACCCGGGATTCTTACCCCCAGTTTTTTGAACATATCAAAAGATTAGGAGGGGTGATAGAGTTATGTTAGGCAGAATGTTTAAAGTATCGTTTTTCGGAGAAAGCCATGGAAAAGCGATAGGAACGCTGATAGAAGGATGTCCTCCAGGGATAAATATAGATTCGGACTATCTATCAAACGAACTCAAGAAGCGCAAAATAAATGACCCTACAATATCCACACAGAGACGGGAAGAAGACAAGTTTAATATCGTATCTGGAATCTTTAACAACCATACCACCGGCTCGCCCATAACTATTATAATATATAATAAGGATATAGATTCCACACACTACGACCAAATTAGGTTTCGGCCGAGACCGAGCCACGCCGATTACACGGCATACGTTAAGTACCATGGCTTCAATGATTACCGTGGAGGAGGCATATTCTCAGGCAGATTAACCGCGGCCATGGTTATCGCTGGTGCCATAGCAAAAAAAGTTATTAAAAAGTGGGGGATCGAGGTTTACGCACACACATACTCTGTCGGCCACATCGAAGTAGGAGATGTTTCCGTCGAATCGATCAAAGAGAATACTTATCGAAATCCTGTGAGGTGCGCTGATCCCGAAAAAGCCAAGCAGATATATGAACTAATAAAAGAGACAAGGATGCGTGGAGACAGCATAGGCGGCATAGTAGAGTGCATCGCCCTGAACCTCCCTGTAGGACTTGGCGAGCCCCCAATAGACACACTGGACGGTGATATAAGTAAGGCTATCTTCACGATACCCGGGGTAAAGGGAATAGAGTTCGGAAAAGGTTTCCAGCTCTCGAGAATGTATGGGAGCCAAGCCAACGACCCACTCACTATAAGAAATGGGAAAATAACCACGGAAAGGAATTATTCGGGGGGAATAAATGGGGGGATAAGTAACGGTATGCCGATAAGATTTAGGGTGGCATTCAAACCTACACCATCCATATACCTTGAACAAAAAACCGTAGACCTCCAAAGTATGACTGAAACCGAGATTAAGCTCAAAGGTAGGTTTGACCCATGCATAACGATAAGAGCCGTCCCTATTGTAGAGAATATAACCGCTATCGTAATAGCGGATCATCTACTTAGATGGTTAGCATGGGAGAAATACTTGGAGGGATCATAAATGCCATACGAATCAGAAATATGGGAATTAAGGAAGGAGATAGATAAGATAGACGGCGAAATCATAAAGTTGTTGGAAAAAAGATTCCAAATCGTTAACGAGATATGGAAGATAAAAAAGAAAACCAAGACAAATATACTCGATAAAACTAGAGAGAGGGAGATTCTTGAAAGGGCAGGAACTTATAGGGCGGTGTTTGAGAAAATTTTGGAGCTCTCGGTCGATTTCCAACATAAATTACTAGTTGATAGCCGACTAAGAACCCAACCAAGAACCACAATTGGAATAGTTGGATATGGAAAAATGGGAAAACTATTTGCCAAACTATTCAGTAAACATCATATAGTCAACATATTTGACATTAAATATCCACAATACGAAACCAACAACCAAATATTTATTAAAAGAAGTTTAGCTCAATTAGTCCACGACTCTAAATATATAATGATAGCGACATCCTTACCAGAAGTCTACAAAGTTGCAGCTAGAATTAGGGAGATAATAAGGGAGAAACATTTTCGAGACAGGGTTGTATTCGATATAGCTACCTTGAAAGACAAGGTTATTCGTGAGTTGTCTCAGTATCCCGAGACAATTAAAGTGGCATCAGTGCATCCTATGTTTGGAGGATATATTAAACAGCCATGGAGACATAAAATCTTGATAATGCCAATAAAAGGACGAGAGGAGGACGCTTTAGAGGTTGAAAAGTTATTCAAACCATTTGGATTTGAATTGGTATTCGTTGAACCGGAAGACCATGATAAATATATCACGTACACGATAACTCTTCCATATCTCCTTGGAATATTATTTAAACATATAACTAAAGAAGCTGATTCAACGCAATTAAGCATCTACGGAGGAACCTCATTTAATTTATTTGCTAGTTATGTAGAGGATGTAGTTGAAAAGGATGCACCAGATTTCATTTACGAATTGCTAACTAACCGAAGAACAAAACATTTGATGGAGAAAACTCTTAATATTCTAAGCTTACTCTATCATGAACCGTCCAGTATACTTGGTGCAAAGTAGGTTGTAATGAATGTCCACCCTATTCAACTTAGAGCTCTTAAAACAGAGAAGCCTCTATCTGTCAACTTGTATATTATTCTTTTTCGCCCAATACCTGTGGTCGCAGCCACCCTAATTAAGCCCATTTCCTCTAACTCAGATAGATGTTGATAAATTGTTGGCATCGATAAATTAATATTCCTCGATCTTAGAAATTTCATAATACTATATCCATAGTTATAACCATCCTCGATAGCCTTCAAAATACTCAACTTAGTCCTACCAATTGCGCTGCGCTGAAGACCCTCAATTCCTAACTTACGCCTTGCACTCTTTGTGAGCTCCCTAAAGGTAGCCGGGTCTTTAAGACCATATCCAGTAAGAATGCAAACGATGCCATCGGGAGTATAATGATTAATGATTTTTTTCAACGCTGTGACCGTAGATGCAGCTGCAAGTTCCACTATTAAACCTTCATAGGATGAAAGTATCCTTAATGATTCAGTGGCTTCGGGCATGTCTATAGCTATGCCATATCCCTCGGAATCTTTTATGGCATATATGGCATGCTTGAGGTTCAGTGGTTCATCAATGGAGAGCTCAGGCGCGGACCTGAGAAAACTACTCTCTTGACGCCCATACAGCTCATCGACTATACGTGATGAACCCTTGAATTGTACACCGACCAGTCTAGGAATATCCTCGACTAACCCCATCTCCTTTAATTCCCAAAACCCTTTCCATAGAGAGAATATTAAGGCGCCATTGCCCATAGGAGCGACCACAAATTCAGGCAGATTTCCTCCAAGTTCCTCATATAACTCATATGATATAGTCTTAATTCCCTCTATGTAATAGGGGTGGTCACTCAATATGGGGTAGGGACCGCCTCGCAGATATTCATGGTAAACCATTCCTACAGTAATCGACATGTTATCATAGAGCTCTATATCCCCTCCATGCATCAATATTTGGTATAGCTTCCCTATCTCGACATATTTAGATAGATAAACAATCGACTTCAGGCCAGCTTTTGCTGAATACGCGGCTACGGAGGCCCCCAAGTTACCTGGGGATACGGTAGTAACTCCTCTCACACCTAATTTCAAAGAATGGGAGACGGCGACAGATACACCTCTATCGACGAAGGAACCAGTAGGATTCCTAGACTCATCCTTAAGAAACACATTTTTCTCGATACCTAGAAACTTTTCAAGACCAGTTGCTCTATGCATGAATGTTAAGCCTTCACCCAGGGACACAATGGAAGTATAGGAGTGCGGAAGATAACCATATCTCCATATGCTCCTCGAAGTATTTTTAACAAATCCTTCTTGTACATACTGGTTGTATTTGATAATTAGT
>JALTTZ010000016.1 GCA_027047855.1 Nitrososphaeria archaeon | reverse complement strand
GGAAGGGGAAATCCATGGAATAATAGGAATGGCCGGCACAGGCCTAAAAGAATTAGGTGAGACCCTCTACGGCCTTAGGCCATGTCCAGATGGAAAGATACTAATTTTAAATAGAGAGTTAAGAGAATATAAAAGGAATGAATTATCTAACCTCATTGGATTTATACCAGACAACATACTCATGGCATTGGTCTTAGATCTAGACATAGATAAGAATTATAGACTTAAAGAAAGGTTGTGGGAGATAGATACGGATACTATACATCATATAATAAGGGAGTTCAGAATTAAAGCAGAATCACCTGAGCAAAATGCAGGTACACTATCAGGGGGAAACCTCCAGAAACTAGTTGTATCAAGAGAATTATCCATAAAACCCAAACTTCTAATAGCCATAAACCCAACTAAAGCTCTAGACCATATGAGTATAACAGCGATACATAAAATCTTTAAGAAATATACCAGCCAAGGTGGCTCAATAATATTGTTGAGCGAAGACATGGATGAGGTTTTAGAAGTAAGTGACAGAATAGGAGTTATATCCGAGAAAACGTTAAAGCCCATTAAGGATAAGAGAGATATTAAAAGGAGGGTCATGGAACTGCTGACTTAATCCCCCAGGTGAAACATATACCATGAAGATAGTCGTTAGGAAGAGATTTGAAAGACCGCCATACATGAAATTCCTACTAACATTAACCGCATTAGGCCTCTCCCTAACAATATCAATGATTATTCTATACATCACGTCAGGCATTCCGCCAGAGAAATTTTTCTACTCCATTTACACTGGTCTATTTGATCAATCAACACTAAGATATATGGTCCCACTAACTCTTTGTGGCTTAGGTTTAATACTTCCATATAAGGCGGGAATATGGAACATAGGTTCAGAGGGACAATTACTGGCTGGTGCAATAATTACGACCTACTTAGCCCTTTACATATTCCCAAGAAACATCCCATTCTACTTAGGCACACCAATTCTATTGGCATCATCATTTATAGCGGGAGGATTATACGCTTTCATAGCAGGATACCTAAAAGCAAAATTCAACCTTAATGAGATACTATCGACCCTTATGCTCAACTATATAATAATAGGCATTGGAAACTATTTTGTATATGGTCCTTGGAGAGGGGAAACACAATACGGGTACCCTAGAACCGATATAATCCCCGAACAACTATGGATAAATGCCGTATCAGTAGGAGGTATCCGTATAAACATTACATTCATCCTAATGATTCTAGTGACAGCAGTAATTTTCGCAAAGATGTTCAAACAAACAAGATTCGGATACGAGATAACAGTATATGGCTTAAATACAGATGCCGCCATACACTCTGGCATATCGAAAGAAAAGATAATAATACTTACTATGTTTATTAGCGGTGGATTGGCTGGGCTAGCTGGTGCAGGGGAAATACTCTCCATACATAGGCAGCTAATTAATGTACAGAATGTCTCAGCTGGCTATGGGTATATGGCTATACTTGTAGCTTGGTTATCAAGGATGGACCCCTTAGCAACTATATTATCTGGATATCTCGTAGCAGCACTTATTGCATCAGGGTATACGCTTCAAATAATAGCTGGATTGACAATTGGAGCTGTAAACCTCTTCGTAGGAGGCCTCCTAATAATAACGACAGCACTGGACTATCTCCTAGAATATGAGGTGGAAATTAGATGGTAGAATATATGATTGAACTCATAAGCAGAATGATTGTAGCCTCTACACCCCTGTTCTTAGCTACCCTGGGGGAATTATATACCGAGAGAAGTGGTGTCATAAATCTAGGTGTCGAAGGCCTCTTCGTTTTAGGCGCCTCCGTAGCATTCACACTAACAATATTAACCGAAAGTCTTATGATCGCATTAGCCACTACACTTGTAGTAGGAGCGGTAATAGGATCAATACATGGATTAGTAACCACATATTTGAAAGGTAGGGAGATCCTATCTGGATTAGCAGTAACTTTATTCTCCTATGGTCTAGCTTCGGTGATAGGTAGACCATTCGTAGGCTTGAGTCTCCCAGTCAGACTCAACCTAAGCGGAAACTACGTAACATTATTAGCTCTAATTATCGCATCAGCTATCGCCTCATGGATAATACTCTTCAAACTAAAAATAGGGGTAGTAATAAGAGCCTGTGGCGAAGATCCATCCTCAGCATACGTAATGGGAGTAAACATAGATAGGGTAAGGTTAATTACCACGATGATGGGGTCAAGCCTAGCCTCCTTAGCGGGCGGAATATACACACTTGGATATATCCAAGTCTGGACAGAAGGAGCAGGTATGGGGTGGGGATGGATAGCGATAGCAAATGTCATCGTATCACTATGGAATCCGTTACTAACCCCCATCTTCAGCCTTCTATACGGAGGGATAAACTCCATGATTTGGATGATGCAACTACCACCCTACAATGTAAGCCCATACCTTTTGGGAGCTACACCATACCTAGTGACCCTACTAACCCTTTTCGTAATAGTTGCAACCCCAATAAAGAAATACGTCAAACCTCCGGCAGCCCTAGGAATAAAATTCGAGAGAGAAGAAAGAACTATTTGAATATGGAGGAATATTCAATAAATATGCTAAAATAATATATTTCGTTCAACCAATATTTCTTATATTTTACCTTGGAGCATATCTATGGGAAATAACGATAAAATCGGGTGGTTGACACGATACCTCCAGTCCCAGCATACATAATAAGCGTCGTCGTCGTAATATCAACATTATTTCTATTCAGAAGGGTATACTTATCACTATTCTTAGGTACATTCCTATACGGAGCCCTTACCCTCGACCTATATACAATGATTAGCGATATATACATCGGGTCATCCAATATACATACTCTACGTCTACTGACAGCTATAATACAAGCCCTATTCATAGCCGGTGTCCTCAAGGAAACAGGGGTACTCGATGACATAACTCGAGGCTTAATGAAAGTTAACATAAAGTTTGCCACGTTTGCCATACCAGCATTGATAGGTCTAATACCTATGCCGGGGGGAGCACTAGTGTCCGCAATGATGACATATAACTTATACTTCAAGGATCTAAATCTAGACAGAAGTGAAGCCTCATTCATAAACTACTGGTTTAGGCATATATGGGTGCCTGTCTGGCCATTATACCAAGCAATAATCCTAACAGCGGCACTTCTACAAACAACTGTATATGACGTAATTAAATTTACATATCCAGCTGCAGTATCAGGTATCCTAATTGGAATAATATACGGATTATATGTACAGAGAAAAAATGAAAAGAAAAGTGCAGTGGAAGGAAGGAAACTAGATTTTGTAAAACATATGTGGATATTTGGAGAGATAGCAATCCTAGCATTAGTATTGAAAATAGATATATCTATTACACTCCTGATAACATTAATATCCATCCTAATAGTATACCAACCAGATAAAAAGGCGATGAAACAAGGGCTTAAAACCGCCTTAGACCCCAAACTACTATTAATAATATTCCTAGCTATGATATTCAGAGAATTTATAGTCACCAGTGGAGCAGCACACCACATGTTTCAAATACTCCGGGACTATAATATTAATAAGTATCTTGTAGCCTTCCTAATTCCATTCTCATTAGGAATAGCTACAGCAGGAGAATTCGTCTTTGCAGCTATAGCATTTCCTATCCTATTAAATATAATATACCTACCTACAGGGGGAATAGACCCAGTAACATTACTGATGGGATTTACGGGAGGTTGGATAGGGGTAATGTTGTCTCCTGCACATCTCTGTGTGATACTCACCGTAGAATATTTCAAGGCGGATATTGTTGAGACATTTAAACATGTCTATCTAGCAGCTGCAGCAACAGTATTACTAGTAGTCATCATCGCCTCAATGCTTCTCTAGACTGCGTAGAATTTTACTTGCCTCCCTCCTAAACTGATCCAACAGCATACTAACATCTATCGATATACTGTATATATCATGAGAGACCTTTTCATACGTATCTATGTAGGTATGTAGAATCAATTTTATAGCATCCAAGGTATCTTCTTCCTCAATTGACTCAATATATCCCCGTATTTCCTCGATATCAATTCCCGTAATGGGCTCCAAAACCATCTCCACAATCATGGAAGTCTTATAAAAAGTAAGTTTATTGATCCTCTCGTTAACCTTCTCAACAAATCTATGTAGTCTAGGTAAGTCGAGATTCCCGGAAAGAGGCTTGAGTTTTGAAGCAACGACCTTCTCGAATTCCACTAAGGAGTTAATTAAAGAACTTAATGTGTACTTAGCCATGGAATAGCTACCACCATCGCTCAATAATAACTTTAGTATCTGTGAAGAACTCCACTGAGGTTATCTGCCCATGAATCACACCGAAGAAAGACTCCTTCATCCCTCCAAAGGGGAAGAACGCCATCGGGGCAGCTATACCCACATTAACACCTATATTCCCCGCTTTGACACGTCTTTTGAACTCCCTGGCAGCCTTACCATTAGCTGTAAAAATACTAGCCGCATTACCGTACTTTGTACCATTAGTCATCTCTATAGCCTCATCAAGTGTCTCCGCTCTAATTATACTTGCAACAGGACCGAAAATCTCCTCTTGAGCAATCCTCATATCTGGAGTAACATCTTCAAATACCGTTGGACCCACAAAATATCCTTTTGGATACTCCTCAACAACAGGATTCCTCCCATCTAGAGTCAGTCTCGCCCCTTCTGCAATACCAATGTCAATATACTTTAAGACCCGTTCTTTAGATTGCTTGGTGACCAGCGGCGTCATATCAACATCCTCATCTAAGCCATACCCAAGTTTCAGTGAAGCCGCTAACTTAACAAATTTAGGCACTATCTTATCATAAGCATCCCCCACAGGAACAAGTACAGCATTAGCCAAACATCTCTGGCCAGTATTTCCATAAAATGATGAAATAAGGTTCTTTGCAGCCCGATCCATATCAGCGTCGGGCATAACGACCGCATAATTTTTCGCACTTGCCTGTAACAATGCTCTTTTACCTAACTTACCTGTCAACTCATATATTTTCCTCGCTACAGCGGTGGATCCTACAAAAGCCACACCTTGGATATCTGGATGTTTAATGAGCCTCTCACCGACCTCCGCTCTGCCATACACAACGTTAATGACACCTGGGGGTATGCCAGCTTCATCAATCAGTTTATTGACCCAGTAGAAAGGCAACGGAGTTATCTCACTAGGCTTTATAACAACAGTCGCTCCAACTGCTAATGCATATGGCAAAAACCAGAATGGAACCATAACCGGGAAGTTGAAAGGACTAATTATGGCGAATGCACCTAAAGGTTCCCTAACCATAACCTCATCAATAAGTGGGGCCACTTGGTCTAGAAACTCTCCCTTTAATAAAGTATATGCAACCCCAACAGCGGCTTCAATGTTCTCTATAGCCCGCCTGACCTCACCCCTAGCCTCATCAATGTGTTTTCCGTGGTTCTGAACGATTATCCTAGCGATATCCTCTTTATGACTCTCAATAACCTCCTTTAATCGAAAAAGGTACTGTACCCTATTGGGTACAGGTACCTCCCGCCACCTCTCAAAAGCCTCTACCGCAGCCTCAACAGCCTCATCGACCTCCTCCATTGTTGCGAAGGGCACTCTAGCAATGGCTTTATCTAAGGCTGGATTCATAACATCCATATATTCCTCGCTCTCAGATTTTCTGAACTCACCATCAATATATAACTCTATATCTCCATAGTAGTCTTTTACCTCTTTAAGCAATAC
>JALTTZ010000015.1 GCA_027047855.1 Nitrososphaeria archaeon | reverse complement strand
AATTTATATTTATCTTTATTCTATCAACAACAAGATTTATGTATAATTTTAAATCAATTTATATATCATATTGAATAATATTAAATTATGTAGGTGACGCTATGCCGAGGCGTGCCAAGGAAAAGAAAGGAAAGGATGAGCCTATTGATGAGACAGACAAGAAGATACTAAACATATTACAAGATGATGCAACAAAATCTCTCGAGGAGTTGGGCAAGGTACTAGGGATGTCCAAGACAGCTATACACTATCGGATCAACAAGATGAGAGATAAGGGGATAATCAGAAAGGTGATGGCGCTAGTGGACCCACATAAGATAGGGTATGACATATTTGCAGTGTCTCTAATCAAGGCCAAATTTGGACCAAACTACCAGAACATTGTAGGGGAAAAATTGAGTAAAATTAAGGGAGTCTGGGCAGTATACTTCCTTCTAGGAGATATAGACTTCGTAGTTCTGCTGAGAGCCAAGAACAGAAACGACTTGATGCGCATCATCGACCAATTCATTAATATACCAGAGATAGAGAGAAGTAGCACACACTTGATCCTAACGACCATAAAAGAAGATCCCAAGGTGGATATTTAGAGACATATCCACCTTTCATCCAACTTTTTAATTATAATCCTTCACTTATTTTCCTAATGTAAATCCTGTGCAAACAAGTGTAAATAATTTCCCAAGAGGCCCAATATTGAACACATGATACACACAAACGGCTAGGCTACTGAGTTGAGAACCATATAGAACTAATTTTATTTAGAATGGCCAACATAAGTTGATATTTGTGGATGATGATGGAGGTGATCTGGGACCTCTTCAGAGGAGTGACCAGATTCCGATAGTCTGACACAATACAAAAATCTAATCCAACTAACTACGTGAGAAGCATCTAGAATATATTAGACCTAAAATTCATAACATCTCATAATATTTTTGAGTAATAATGAGACAGAGTTTTTTCTGGTCAGGAAACCTGGCCCTCGCTGAAGGTGCCTTGGAGGCTGGTTTAACATTCTATGCTGGCTACCCAATAACCCCCAGCAGCGACTTGATGGAACATATTAGCCGTGAATTACCTAAGAGAGGAGGGGTCTTCATACAAGGTGAAGACGAAATAGCCTCGATAAACATGGTGATAGGGGCATCCATTGGCGGAGCAAAAGCTATGACAGCCACCAGTGGACCAGGATTCAGCTTGATGCAAGAGGCCCTAGGTATGGCGATCATGCTAGAAGTACCTCTCGTCGTTGTAGATGTTATGAGACTCGGCCCATCAACGGGCCAGGCCACCAAAAGCGGACAAGGAGATGTTATGCAAGCTAGATGGGGGAGACATGGAGATCAGACACTGGTTGTTTTAGCCGCCTCCAGCCCCCAAAACGCGTTCTACCGGATTATCGAGGCATTCAACATAGGTGAGGAACTTAGAACCCCCGTGGTCTTATTGATTGACGAGTTGACCGCACATTTATGGGAGACCGTAACTATCGATAGAAGCAAGATAAAAATTAAAAACAGGCGTTATGGTAGACCCGGAGAACCATTCTTCGATTCTAGTGACCTCAGGATCGCCCCACCCATGCCTAAATTGGGTGAAGGATATAATGTACTCTTTACTACCTCGACCCACGACGGATTTGGAATAAGAAAAACCCAGGACCCTGAAGTACACAAGAAACTTGCTACACGATTGAAGATGAAGATATGGGGAAACGTAGACCAAATATTTAGATATAATCTCTATCCAAATAA
>JALTTZ010000014.1 GCA_027047855.1 Nitrososphaeria archaeon | reverse complement strand
GATCTTATATGAGTAGTAGATTAAGAGAAGAATATAAACTCGATGAGAATCTTATAGAGAAGCTGAATCAACTAACAATAATAATACCTACTCTAAATGAGGAGGAGGCCATAGGGAAAGTATTAGATGAATTACTCGAACTCGGATATGATAAGGAAAGGATAATAGTCGTCGACGGATACTCAGAGGACCGAACAGTAGAAATCGCCAGGCAGAAAGGAGTTAAAGTGGTTTTCCAGGAGGGAAGAGGGAAGGCAGAGGCCTTAAAAACCGCATTACAATATGTAGAGACAAAATACTTACTAGTGATGGATGGAGACTACACATACGACCCAAAAAACGTAGTGAATATGCTCCGATACATAGGCGAATACGACCATATAATAGGCTGCAGATCAATCGGGAGAAACAACATACCACTAATGAATAGGTTTGGAAACTGGGTGATAACAAAAGTATTCAACATGCTATTCGGAATAAGCCTCAAAGACGTACTAAGCGGAATGTACCTAATGAAGACCGACATAGCCAAGGAAATTAAATATGAAAGCGGAGGCTTCAGCCTTGAGGTTGAGGTAGTTAGCCATGTCGCATCCATGTCCGGCAGAATCAAAGAAGTCGATATAAATTACAGAGAAAGAATAGGTAAACAGAAACTCGGGAAGAAACACGGCTTCAAAATACTGTTTGACGCAATGATATTGGCATGGAAATATAACCCCGCATTCTTCATATTTGGTGTAGGCTCATTACTATTAATACCCGCCATCATCATCCTAGCCTGGGTAGGATATGAATATCTATTCTCTGGTGTAAAGCATTATATCTGGGCTATGATTGGGTTAAGCTTGGTAAGCATAGGCGTAATAGCCTCCTTACTGGCAATCATGACCATCTACCTAAAGAGACTAGAGATGCGGCTACTCGAGAAGATAAGGAACCTACAAATACGAATCAGCTAAACAATAATAATGATACTACCACGCTTAACAAACAATGGATCTAAAGAAGACTTATATACTATTGCTCATAATTATGAACATATGTTCACCATTATGAACGACATAGGCATATTCCATGAGGAGGCCCTGAAAGTCCTATACCTACTCGCCAACAATCCATACAAAGAATATTACCAGAGGGAATTATCGAGGTTAACTGGGGTGAGTATAGGATATATAAATAGATTGATGAGGAAACTTCTTGAGGTAGAGATAGTGGTGGGTGAAAAGAGGGGAAAGAGTCATTTCTACAGATACAATCTAGACAACCCAATATCTAGGGAGTTGAAGAAGCTATTCAACATCACAGAGATATACAACTTATACAGGGAATTAAGAAACCATGCTACTAAGATACTACTATATGGAAGCTGCTCAGAAGGAACCGACACAATCGAGAGTGACATAGATATACTGATAATATCAAGGGAGAAAGACAAGGTGAGAAATATAATAGATCTATATAGAGGAAGGATAGAAAGAAGAATCTCTCCATTAATACTAACCCAAAATGAATATATGGAATTAAAGAATAGAGACAGACCACTATACGAAAACATTAAAAAAGGAATCGTGTTATGGGAGAGATAAGTAAAAAAATAGAGGAGTTGTTGAAGAAGAGGAAGCTAAACAAGATAGTGCCCACTAAGGAACTAATAGAGAAGGAGGTCAAGCTTGAATACAATAATATCCAACGACCAAATCCATACATAAGTACACCAGATATCTCGGAAAAACATTAAAATAGGGGAACAGTAC
>JALTTZ010000013.1 GCA_027047855.1 Nitrososphaeria archaeon | reverse complement strand
TTAACGTTAAGGGTATATAAATCTTTAAATATGTTTTTCGCCTCTAGTCGATTGCACCAGAAACCAACTCCTTAAATTTACTATACCCATACCTAAAAGCCTTCAAATTAACTTGAGATAGAGGCATGCCCGAAATAACATCAACGAAATCATTTAAACTAACTTTAAATGGGAATGTATTGGAAGCCACTAAGGCACCCAACATAACCATATTCAGTGATAAAGAACTGCCGGCCTTATCAGCCAACTCAGAGCCATTTATATAAACGATATTAAGGCCATTATTTTCGGCAAACTCCATCAAAGCATTTTTATCAGGCATTTTAACATTTGGAAGTCCTGGCCTAATCATACGATCATTAGTAATTATTAACGTCTCTTTGGATGCATAAGTTATGTACCTGAATGTCTCTATCAACTCTAAACCAAGGATGACATCTGCGCCACCCTTTGGTATCAAAGGGTAATACACATCCCCAAGTCGTACGTGAACAACCACACTCCCTCCTCTTTGACTCATACCGTGTGTCTCAGCCATCAATACACGAACACCATGACTATTAGCTACAGACCCTATAATTTTGGCTAAAGTAATTATCCCCTGTCCCCCAACACCCGTAAGCAATATATCTACAGCATCCCTCTCCATTTTATACTCACCACCAAAGCTTCTTAAATTCCTCACTCCAGGGCCTAACTAAATAGAAAGCACCATGTGGACATACATAGACACATTCACCACATCCCACACATAAAGAGGGATCAATATAAGCTCTACCGTCATCCAAGGGCATAATAGCTGGACAGGAGAAAGCATTGTAACATATGCCACATGCGGTACATCTGTCCATATCAACTGAATAGAGAGGCACCTCAATACCACGACGTCTAGCAATACCGACCACAAATAAGGTACATGCACGTTCCGCAATTGCGACCGCAACTTTACGCCTCTCTTTAACATATTTGGCTGCCTTAGCCAGCGCTTCCACAGACTTATTTATATCAAAGGGGTCAAATTTAATAACAAACTCAACACCCATCCCACGAACCACGGATTCAATGTCGATATAAGGAGCTTCATCGCCCGTCTGATAATATCCGCTTCCGGGATGAGGTTGAGCCCCAGTCATAGCAGTAACCCTATTATCCAATATAACCACCAACATCGGCGATTTATTATAGACCGCATTTACCAAGCCCGTTAAACCACTATGGAAAAACGTCGAATCCCCGATGATAGCTACTGGTATCTCTTTGTCGGATAGGATATGTGCAAAACCATTTGCGAATCCTATGCTGGACCCCATATCAACAAGAGTATCCTGCATACGATAAGGAGGTAGAATCCCCAGACTATAGCAACCAATATCGCCATTGTATATTGGCTTTACCCCTGCCTTGGCCAAGGCTTTCCGAAGAGAGAAGAAAGTCCCCCTATGGGGACATCCGGGGCATAGATTCGGAGGTCTTATAGGAAGTTCATCAATCACACTTCCCGAAACGTGGATAGAACTCAGAGGGTTCGGGATGCCGAAGAATCTTGACAATGCGCCAACAACCGAATCAATCGTCAATTCACCAACTAAAGGAACAAACTCTTTTCCTACTATAGGAATACTAAAACCTTTATCATACGCCCAACTCTTTATCAATGTTTCCAAGACAGGCTCCAACTCCTCCACAACCAGAACACGAGATACCCCATCAAACGCTTTTTCCAGCAAATCCGTAGGCAAAGGAATATAGCCACTTAGTTTAAGTATCCTAACTTTATCATAACCAATGTTTAGCATGGATAAAGCATCTTTAGTAATACCATAAGCCGAGCCCACACTAACTAAAAGAGTGTCTCCCTCCCCTTCAATCCAATTAAACTCATAAGTATTCATAAATTCACGTATGTGATGCCACCTATTAAGCATCTCCCTCCTAAGCCTCCTTGCCACAGAGGGAATCATGGAATATTTATCAGGTTTCTTAATCAGCTTACCTCTCGTAACAATCTCCATAGGCTCCCTAATGACGAAAGGAGCCCTCGAATGACTTAGACGGGTAGTAGTCCTCAATATAACCGGATGCTTAAATTTATCACTCAATTCAAAGGCCGATACCGCAACATCCTTCAACTCAAGCGTACTACCAGCCTCCAAGACGGGAATATAGCTCCTAACCCCATACCACCTATTATCTTGCTCGTTCTGACTGCTCCACATACTCGGGTCATCTGCAGACACGATAACAAAGGCAGCCTCAACACCTGTATATGCACTAGAGGTCAACGGATCCATTGCCACGTTAACACCAACATGTTTCATAGCAACAAGGCTTTTGACACCCCCCACTGCAGCCCCATAAGCAGCCTCCAACGCGACCTTCTCATTTACACTCCATTCAACATAGAAACCATATTTCTTAGACAGCTTGAATAAAGTTTCAACGATCTCAGTAGAAGGGGTTCCGGGATAGGCAGCAGCGAATCCAAGACCAGCCTCCACAGCTCCATAGGCTATAGCCTCATTACCCAGCAAAAGAACCTTCGCCTCCATTGTTTTAGTAGCCATAGAAACACCCACCCTATCAATGTATACTAAGCAAAAACTAAATATTAATCAACACCATTTAATGATTTGTTTAAACTATGTAGAACAGGTAAACACTTAAATACATGTAATACAAATAAAACATATGATTAAAATGACCGAGGGGGAGAAAAGCACTATAACGATTAGAGGAATAGATAGGAAGATATACAACAAGTTAAGTGGGCTGGCTAAGGAACTTGACAAGACCGTCGGCGAACTGCTTAATGAAGCAATGTCACTAGTCATAACTCTTAGGGGCAGAATAGAGGGTATAGGATCAACAATATTATTAATTGATGGTGTCGAGAAACTAGAGATATCAGGAAAAGAGCTGAGTGAACTGGATCGGAAAGTATTAATTCAGAATGTTAATACCCTGACGCTAAAGGAAGATGTGGACACACAGCATATCAAGGACAAAATCTACAAGATGATGAACATTCAGAGGATCATAGTTAAGAGCGATGTGAACAAATTAGTTCTATACAGTAAGTGTGTAAATGTCAAGGAGATAGTCTTCGAAAGCAACAACAGAGAAGATGGAGAGAGCAGTAAGTAAATATATCCCATATTTTTTATAGCCATCTTTTCTTATCCATATTTATGAAAATGGAGAGAGAGACAGCAGTATTATTTGTTCTTGTAACCAGCCTATTTATAGTTTCAATGTATGCTGGAGTAAACAATAGGGGAGAAATTTATCAATTGGCTAAAGTATTTTATGGAATGGGCGATTATCTCAAAGAGGGGGAGGGACTAACACTATACAGCAAGATCATGCTTTTCTTAATAATATGGGTTCGTAACACATTGGTAGCAACATTGAACGTCGCTTTAGGACCTATTTTAGGTATATTTCCAATATTCACTGTATTCTTCAATGGATACATCATAGGTGGAGTTACAGCCATAATGGTAGAGAGGATATCCCTAGAGTTTGCAATAAAAGGTATCGCACCCCATGGTATTATAGAGTTACCGACTTTCCTGTATTCAGCGGTTCTAGGTTTAAAGTTAGCGCGAAAAGCCATAATCCACAAATTCAAAGGGAAGGAATTAACTAGATATTATGTTGACTCACTTAAACAAATACCCAAACTTATAGCCCCCTTATTGATGATAGCGGCTCTAATTGAAGCATTCATCACTACAGCGTTACTAGGAATATAATAAATTTGGAATTAGAAAGTAAAAAGAAGGGGGTTAATAAAATATTAGATTATAATAGTGAGAATACAAGGAATAATGGACCGAATACTAGTGAGAATGTATTAATTAGCTTGATAAGTATATGCAAAGAAGGTCCTGCTGTGTCTTTTAATGGGTCGCCCACAGTATCACCGACAACGCCAGCCTTATGGGCCTCGGATCCCTTCCCACCGAAGTGACCCATCTCGATATATTTCTTGGCATTGTCCCAGATAGCTCCACCAGTATTCATGAGCATGGCAAGTATGAAACCGCTGAAAGTAGCGCCAATATTTAATGCACCCACACCCTCAACACCAAATATAAAGCCGATTATTAATGGAGCCAATAGAGTGATCATTGTCGGCAGAACCATACCTTTCTGGGCCGCTAATGTACTAATAGAAACACACCTCGCGTAGTCTGGCTTCGCCTTCCACTCCAAGATGCCTGGTATCTCCCTGAACTGCCTTCTAACTTCCTCAACCATCTGTTTGGCCGCTTTGGACACGGCTCTAATAGCTAGGCTACTAAAGAAGAAGGGAATGAGCGCACCTATGAACAAGCCTACTAAATTGTCAATATTGAGCAAGTCAAGTACATCTATACCAACTATATCTAGATATGCTTGGATAAGAAGTAATGCGGCGAGCCCGGCTGATCCCATGGCATACCCTTTAGTCAACGCCTTAGTCGTATTGCCGACGGCATCGAATTTGTCTATAGCCTTCCTAACTTCATCCGGCTGCCCTGACATCTCCACTATACCGCCAGCATTATCAGCTATGGGTCCATATCCATCCAAGCCGAGAACAAAGCCGGCAACCGATAGCATCCCCATAGTCGCAACAGCTGTACCATATACTCCCCCAATGTGTATATTTAACCCGAAGGACTCGGCAAAGAGTGTTCCGAAGTAGTACGAAGCTATAAGAACAACAGATATTACCACGACAGGTAGTACCGTAGACTCCATACCGGCAGCTAACCCGGATAAGATATTTGTAGCTGGGCCAGTAACACTCGCCTCAGCCACTTCCCTAACCGGTCTATAATTATATCCTGTATAGTAATCTGTTATTACTAGCATTAAAATACCAGTCACTACACCTGTTAGAGCGGCATAATACAGATAGATAGATTGAATCGTCTCAATCACCAAGAAGTAGAAGCCAATTATAGCGAATATAGTAGTTGCGATCATTCCGTTTCTTAGAGGTATAAATGGATTTTTCTCTACATCACCTCTAACAAACAGTATTCCTAATAAAGCGGCCAGAATACCGACGGCCCTAGCCAATAAAGGAAATATGATGAAAGCCTCATTACCAGTGACAGCGGCCAACCCAACACCAATAATCATAGCACCAATATTCTCAGCAGACATTGACTCGAATAAATCGGCCCCCCTACCAGCAACATCACCAACATTATCTCCGACATTATCCGCTATGACCGCAGGATTCCTGGGGTCATCCTCAGGTATACCAGCTTCTACTTTACCAACTAGATCCGCACCTATATCAGCAGCTTTAGTATATATACCTCCACCGAGTTGGGCGAATAGCGCGGCTAGTGAAGCGCCGAAACCAAAACCGACAATTAATTCTGGATTCTTACCGAATAGGTAATATAAGGAGGTTATACCCAGGAGGCTCAAACCAACATTGAAGAGCCCCATCACCATGCCGCCATAAAAACCGATGTTCAATGTCTTCATGAGAGATTTTTTAGCACTATAAGCTGCCCTTACATTCGCCCTCGTTGCTACATCCATGCTAATCCATCCTGCTGCCAGGCTAGCGCCTGCACCCAAGATAAAGCCGAGACTCGTATATGGTACGCTGTTGTGAGAAGGCATATCAAACACAAAGTACAAAATTATGGTCAGGAATATCGCTATAATGAAGATCGTCCTATACTGTGTTTTTAAGTAGGCGCTGGCTCCCTCCCTTATCGCCTGATAGATCTCTAGCATCTTCTCATCGTCGACTTCCTCCCTAATAACTAAGTATGTAAGTATACCAGCGACACCTAAAGCAAGCAATCCACCGAAGAGTGCAAATATTCCTA
>JALTTZ010000012.1 GCA_027047855.1 Nitrososphaeria archaeon | reverse complement strand
ATCCTGGTGGGCTCGTTATAAAACCCATTGTCGGTCTACATAAGAATGTATGTGTTATAGACTTCAAATCTATGTATCCTAATCTAATGATTAAATATAACATTAGCCCTGAAACCATCGTTATGGAACGTGGCGATAATATAGTATATTTTGAAGATATCGGATTAGGAGTCAGGATGGATGTTTCCGGTTTATTTCCCGATATTTTAAAAACTCTTTTGAAATTGAGGAATGAAGTTAGAAATACGATGGAGATTATTCCAAAGGATTCTGAGGAATTCAGGATATTGGATGCTAGGCAGAGAGTGTATAAGATTCTGGCTAATACAGTATATGGATATATGGGTTGGTCTGCCGCGAGATGGTATAGTTATGAAGGAGCTTCTCTAGTTACTTATCTGGGAAGGAAGACTATTTCATCTGCGTTGGAAATGGCTAAAGGCCTTGGATTAGATATAATATATGGAGATACAGATAGTCTCTTCGTATATTATAATAAACATATGGTTGAAGAGTTAATCGACCGTATATCCAGTGAGTTGGGATTGGAAGCTAGGATAGATAAGATTTATAGATCTATACTTTTTACAGAGGCTAAGAAGAGATATGCTGGATATACGGTAGATGGTTATATCGATATTGTTGGTTTAGAATACACGAGGAGAGATTGGTGTGACTATGCTAGGGAGCTTCAGTATGATGTCCTTAAAGTGGTTTTAGTTGAGGAAGATAAGAGGAAGGCAATAGACATATTTAGGGACTATGTTTCAAGGCTTAAGAAGAGGCAGGTGCCAATTGAAAAACTTGTAATTTGGGAGCAGATTACTAAGAATTTAAGAGATTACAAGGCTAATGCACCCCATATTGAGGTAGCCAGGAATTTAGAGGCTAGGGGATGGAGGATCAAGAGAGGTATGTTCATAGGCTATATCGTTTTAAAGGGAAGCGGCCCGATCTATAGGAGATCTGTATATTATGTTGAGGCTAGTAAAGATGATGTGGATGTAAACTACTATATCTATCATCAGCTTCTCCCCGTTGTATATAGGGTTTTATCGCCCTTAGGGGTATCCAAATCATCCTTAGAGTCTGTTGCCGCGGGTACTGGATATGGATTAGATATGTTTATGGGGTAGCTGTCATGGGTGAATATATACGCAGTTTTCTAGAGATGGTTGATAATGTAAGTGATAAGATTAAGGATCTCCAAGATCCTATTTATCTCGTCTCAAGTGATGATGGAGACGGCTTAGCATCTGCATATCTTTTTTCAATAATCTTAGATGAATTAGGTAAGGAATATCAAATAATGATTGTTGATAAAGTATATCCTGAATTTATAGACAGGATATATAATTACTGCTCCTCCTCTATCTTCCTGGATTTGGGTGGTCCTTTCTACAAATTTATGAATGAGGAATTATTGCCTGATACAGTCATCATTGACCACCATAGAGAAGCGGCATCGATACCCAGCGGGCTAACATATTTGAATCCTCTTAAACTAGGTTTTAACGAGGACTCCACACCATCAACCTCAGTAATATCGTATTTTATTATGAAAAAAATTGTTGATAAACACTATAGATATGCTTGGGCAGGTTTATTAGGCTCTGGTGAAGTTCCACGGGAGCCTAGTGAACTGGCGTGGCGGGTTTTGGTGGAAGGAATAAAAACTGGTGTTATTAGGAAGAAGGGTAAGAGTTACCGAGTAGTTGTCCATGGGTATGAAAGAGAATTTAGATCTCTATATAAAGATATCACTTTAGTCTCTACAATGG
>JALTTZ010000011.1 GCA_027047855.1 Nitrososphaeria archaeon | reverse complement strand
CCTTAAAACACCATATGTTTCTGCATCAATTACTTTAATACTATATTCCTCTCCATTTCTCCATTTTCTCAGTAAAGAGTATACAATGGCATTATCAGGCGGAGAAAATTTGAGCATACGGCTAATATCAACAGTCGGTATGTATGTTGTTTTTTGTTTTTTGGCGTGTTTGTAGGTTATTGCTATGCCGTATGGTGTTGCCTCTATTTTTGTGACTAGTTCTTGGCTGTCTCTTTTTCTTTTTCTTGGTGATAGTATTCTTATGTATGCTTCTCCGCGTTTTAGTTTGTATATGAGGGTTGTTTTTGGTCTTGTTTCGCTGGGGTATTCTGCTGTTATTTTTGTTGCTCCTCCGTGTTCTTTTTGGTAGGTCCATTTGGTTGTGGTGAGTGTGGTTCCGTTTGGTAGGTTTAGTATTAGGGTGTTGTTTTGTATTTCTAGGGTTGTGCCGTATTTTTGTTTGGCTTTTTGGTTGAATTCTCTTATGAAGTCTTGTATGGTGTAGGGCTCTATTTTTATTTTGTATTTTCCGGGTTTTAGTTCGGCGAATGATATTACGGCTTCTCTGTCCTTGTATTCTATGTAGTATGTGTGTTTATCGTCTTTTCCTTCTAGGGTTATTTTGTATATGGGTGGGTTGTTGGGTGGCCCCAGCTTCTCGAATGCTTTTTTGGGGATGCTTATTGAGACGTGTCCTTCATTGTTGGTTTTTGCCTCTGCCTCTAGGTGGGTGGATGGCTTTTCTTCGGCGGCCGCTTCCCCTCTCCTTTCTTTGTATTGCCCCATCTCTATTCACTGGGTTTTATGAGGTTTATTTCTCCTTCTTTGGTTATGTGGATGGCTCCGGGCTTGGGCTGGGTGTAGTGCCTCCAGGTTAGGTCCCAGGCGCCTGGGGTGGCCACCTTGTTCTCCCAGTCTATGTAGGGTTGGTTTAGGTAGTTGGTTATGAGCCAGTCTCCTCCTTTCTTTAGATACTTTAGTTCCTCGGCTGCTGCTTCAAGGGGCTTCTCCGCGACTCCGTGGTACTCAATCGTGAATACTATGTCTTTCCCGGGCTCCACCCTCTTCTTCACTTTTATTGGGGATCTGGATGACGTGATTATACGGGTTATGGTGCCTAGAACCGGGTCCAACTCCGACTCCCCAAATATGTTTCTCCTCGGCCGCATGTTGACTGTGTATGAGAGGCTGGACATTAGGTAGGGGAGGTTCTTGCCCACATATCTATATACTGGGATTAGTTCGGTGCCATAGTCTAGATATAGGTTTTTCAGCCGCTCGGTGAACTCTATCCACTCCTTTATGTGTCTTTCATCGATTATCTCCCAGTCGAATATGCTGCCTATTATTATGAGGTAGTCGGGCTTCACTCTACTTAGGTAATTCAGCAACCCCCTCCACATGCTCTTCTCTCCACCCACCGAGACCTCGCCCACAACCAGTATATCCTCATGGTAGTCGGCGATCGCATCATAGAAACTAATCTCCACCTCCCCATCCAACTCCTCAATTAGATGCTTGTTTAGGTAGAGGTTGTGCCCCGCAATGTAACTGCTTGTTTTTAGGGTCTTGGGCGGGATGGATCCGCAGTTTGGACAGCTGCATTCAAAATATTTGTTTCCCAGGGGTCTGATGTATCCAGTCGGCATATAGATGTTTCCTCTCTGCCCGTCTAAATACCAGCTATAGCCGGCTACACATATTCTGTCATCCAGTTCCAATAGCCGGGGGGCGTGCCTCGGGCTGCCCCCACCAACCAGAAGCAACTGCCTAAAATCATACTCTAGAATCACTTCTATGTATCTTATCATTAGGTCTTCGGCCGTCAATGAGTAGTCGCCGATCTGGGGCCACGGCCTCTCCACAGCGGATAAATACTCACTTACATGGAATGCCGCCACCTCAAACCCCAATTCACTTACCCGGGAGGCCGACACCCGGATATGCTCTTCATAGGCACCTTTTATTAGTGGGATGACCCTGAAGCCATTATCAGCGAAATACTCTATCCTATCTAGTGAGATATATGTGTTCTCCAGACTCTTCTCCACATCATTTAGGTATGTAGGCATGTCCCAGACCAAGACATACTCTACACCCAACTCTCTAGCCTTCTCCGCAAAATGGTGGTGTGTATCCTTCTCCAGCAATAGTTTATCGGGCATTATGCTTGAGAGTATCCATTTGGTGTCCTTCCCTAGCCTTAGGCTTAGGGGGTCTGTGGATAGTAGTGTGTAGTATGGGATTATGGCGCACTCGAAGTATCCAGCCAGTCTATCAAATATGTGTATTGAATCGGGAGTTACGATAGGAATAAATCTAGGTAATTCCATCATCCCATCAAAGATATTACGTTTTCAATAATTATAACCAACATAGCCAGGATACAATGTTATTCAGTGTAAATTCAATCAGAAATTAATATTCTGCCCCATATTGAAGATTCTCCCTAATTGGAATATTGATAGATATAGAGCTCGTAGTGAGTTAAGTCACGGATGTGGAAATCAGAGTAGTTGATTGATGTTTGGCTTGATTCACTTGATTTTGAAGTATATTGCCTTCCTGCCAGCCACTTCTTTTACTGAGGGGTCTGTGGTCAGTATCGTCATGCCCCGCCCCCTTGCCTCTGCTATGAGGAATGAGTCTGCTAGTGATAGGGTGTTTTTATGCCTCAGCTTTATTATTGCCGCTTCCCTAGTGGCCTCGCCTCCACTGGATATTTGTTTTAGGATTGAGTTTCTAATTATTTTGTATCTTAGTTCGGCTGTTTCTAGGCCGATTATCTCCGCTGTTTTGTAGTAGAATTCGGCTAAATTTATCTCGAGTATGTATCCCTCCGCCCTCCCCTCAAATATCTCATCAAAATACTTTTTTATTTCCTTGTCTCCGGCGAAATATAGTGCTAGGGCCCCAGCATCAATAATATACCTACTCTTCAAGCCCCAACTCCCTCCTCTTATCCGCCAAGATGGCTTTAGCCACCTTCAACATACCTTCCCCATCGATCCCAAAAGCTTCCCTCAAATCCATAAAGGGAATTATCTTTATCTCATTATTCTCTACTTTAAGGATGACTCTAGACTTGATATTGAACCGCCTCCTCAACTCAGCCGGTATAACCACCTGCCCCTTCCTGGAAACCCGTAAAACATACTCCATACTTCCACCACACATAGTATAGTAAAACATATATTTAAAGTATTACCTCTAGACTGGGTAAAACCTCTATGAGGCAATCTCTTTTTATTCCTATCTTGTCTCTATAATAATATAGAAGTGTCACTTCTAATGATTTATATATGTATTAGAAGTATAGCTTCTAATATGCGGGATTTAATCGTTAAGCATAATCCTTGGTGGAGTGGTCGTGGGGATTATGTGTTGGAGCGATGGAGGCGTATGGGGATAAGGTGGGTGCCTCGGTGGATTGATGATATTAGTTTGGAGCCGTTTTCTTTGAATTTTGTTTTCGGTCCCCGTCAGGTTGGTAAGACTACTGGGTTGAGGCTCCTTATAGAGAGGTTGTTAAGAGAGGTTGATGCGTATAGTGTGTTTTATTTTAATTGTGATTTTATTTCGGATGTTGATGGGTTAAGGAGGTTGTTGGATTGGTATCTTGATTTCCGAAAGGTGCATAGAATAGCCTCTAGCTATATATTTCTCGATGAGGTCTCGAATATCCCTGAGTGGTGGAGGGTCATTAAGGGATATGTGGATCTAGGGGTTTTTGAGGATGATGTCTTGGTGTTATCCGGCTCTTCTTCTTGGAGACTTAAAGGCTCCATGGAGCTGTTTCCGGGGAGGAGGGGTTTGGGAAGGGATGTGGCTGTTATGCCCCTAAGTTTCAGAGAGTTTCTTGAGGCCCATGGAGTAAAGATTAAGTTAAGGGGCGGCTGGGAAAACGATATGAAGAGATTAATGGTGAATGAGGAGATAGAGAGGCTTTTCAATAAGTATGTTTTAACCGGCGGCTTCCCATTATCCATAAATGAAGATCCCGAGGCTGAAGAGGCTTTCATTAAGGGTTTGGAGGGTGAGATACTGAGGCTGAATAGGAGAATAGAGGTTGTGAAGGCTATATTCTCAAGTATATTCGAGAAAGCACCTTCCCCCCTATCCTACTCAACCATCGGGAAAGCAATAGGAGTCTCGTACAAAACCGTTGAAGATTACTTGGATGTACTTAGGAACCTATTCATCTTAGACCTAGCCTACTTCAAAAGAGGAAGAAACATTGTATGGAGGAAGGAGAAGAAAATATTTTTCATAGATCCTTTCATAGCGAGAACATTATCCTACTGGTCGGACACAAACTACTTGGAGAGCGCGTTTTATGAATGGCTCGTCCAGTCCCACCTGTGGAGAAAACACAGCAATAGAATATATTATTATAGGAATGCTTATGAAATCGACTGCATAGCAGACAACCTGTTTATAGAGGTGAAGATAGGGAAACCACACAGAAAATATCCCAAAAACGTATATATTATTGATAAGGAACAACTACCTTATTTCCTCGCCGCAATAGTATAACAAACTTTCCTCTATTGTCTCTGCCAAAGATAATTCTTTATTCAATATATCCTTTGTTCATTTTTATTCATCAGTGTTATATGTAGTGACCAATTATTCTTTATGTGTGGTGGTTTATATGGTGGATATTGAGAAGAAGGTTAGTGAGGCTGAAGAGGTTGAGCGTATTCTAAAGGTTGTGAGCGGCGAGGTGCCTAAGCTTATCGAGAATATTATTAAGCCATTGAAGGATTTACTTGATGAGTTTTATACTCCTGAGAGTGTTAGGAAGCGTGCTGAGGCGTTCGTAGTCTTCTATAAGACGTTGGTTGAGAATGGTGTTCCTGAGGCTGAGGCATTGAAGCTGGCTAGGTCACAGATACTTGACATTAATATGGTTTTGGAGAGGGTTTTCGGCTCGTTGAGTAAGTATGAAGTTAGGCATGAGTAATGAGTTGGGCTAGTAAATTAGTTAAGATTGCTAAGATAATTGGCTATATAATTATACTTGTTGCTAACCTTATTCATCTACTTTTTATATATGTATGGTATAAGACCGTCTATTATTTTAAGTGGCGTATTGCTCTCCATAGGACGAAGAAACAACTCAAATTAAGTGGCTTATCGGGGGAGGAGGCTGATCAGTTGGCTAGGAGGCTAACCCCCCGCCCCCCATCACTATGGGGGCTGTTAAAGAGGATTAGGAGGTCCTAGGCCTTGGATGAATTATCTGATATTAAGAGGAAGTTGGGGGAGATATCGGAGTTACTTAGGAATATAGAGAATAAATTATCCTTGACTAAGGCGCCAGCCGCTAAACTGGAGTCGGATATGCTCCAGATGGTTAGGCGCTTAATAGACCTCTACTACATGATGGTGGATTATATGGATAGGGGCCGGAGAATCCAGTCTCTAGTCGGTGGAGACGATATTAAGGTATGGATTATAAGGACACTATATAAATATGGGGAGATGAATATATTCAGTCTCACAGAGGCGATTAAGATGGAGAGAGGGAGGATAAGTAGGGGGACGGTCGCAAAGAAACTGAAGGAATTGGAGGAGGCCGGCATAGTCAAGATGACTAGGAGAGGCAGAGAGAAGATATACTCGCTACATACCTAGGATACAGTGTTCTCCTCGGCTGGGGACTAAAATATATATTTTGTATCCATTGGGATACATTTAGGCATGCCTAAACCCTGAATATGTAGATTAAATGGGTTAATTAATATATTTCCTTAACTTATGCCCTTCCTATATAGTACTGAGTTGTAGAATATGAGTAGTATTGTTTTTGATATGATGGGTGATTGGGGTACTTGGACCCACATGCCATGGTTCTTTCCATTCATGGGGTTCTGGGGCTTCGGCGGCTTCTTCCTAATATGGGCGGTATTCCTAGTTATAGGTTACCTTGTTTATCAGGATGCTGAGAA
>JALTTZ010000010.1 GCA_027047855.1 Nitrososphaeria archaeon | reverse complement strand
AACAAACTCTCCACAGTAAATAATCAATTAAACTGTTGATGATTCTAAACGGGGATAAAGAATTGTCTTATGACTTCAAAATTTAATTCTCCTGTTTTAGTATGTTTCCAGCGATATTTAATTTATATGGATTATTTCATCCCTATTGTCGGCGGAAATGCATTACCATATTTTAAGGAGGTTGCTGATGAATTCAACTATGTAATAATACCCTACTACGAAGTATATCTATTATCTGAGAAAGTTAAAGAAATAAGGGAGGTAAATCCAGAGATAAAGATAATCCTATCCAGCATAATGCCCGATGAATATCTTGAAGATCCGGAGATAGTAGATAGGTTTGTAGAATATGCTTTGGATATAGATGCAGACTATCTACTAGCATGGGATAAGCCGACATATCTAAATAATAAAGAAGAAAGCTTAAAGAATACCGAGGAGAGTCTAGAAATAATATCGGAGTTGAGGAGGAGATTCGATGTTATTCCTCTAGTTAAAGGAGCCTATCCAGAGCATAAGGAATATGCATGTAGAAGGTTGATGGAGATGGGATTTGAAACGGTGTCTATACACGCCTCACCCTATCTATCAAACATCGAGTATATTGGCGATTACCTCCGGGATGAAGGGATAGAATGGATCCAATATTCAGATGAGTATCTTAAATATCTAACTAAACTTATACTTAAATTTCCCTTTAAAGAGGTTCTGGTTGTAGGTGGAGCCTCCCCAAAACATGCAAAGGAATTTATGGAGATGGATCCAGAGAGGGTTAGACTGGCTGGATATTCATGGTATATAGATGCGGGGAAATACATAGTTTACGATGCCCTCAGAGAGCCTATTGATATCAGGAATTGGTATTATGAATGTACATGCACAGTATGTAGAGCAGTCGGGCCGAGGATGAGGAGGACACATGGATATATGGCCCTACATAACCTAATCCAGAATAGAGAACTCATTCTATACTATGCAGGGGAAGATATTGGGGACATGGAGCTGGAGCTATACGATTTAATACTTGAAACCTATGAAGACCTCCTAATAATAAACGATATAATGGTCGGGACAAGGTATAGCCTCTGGAGAGAGGCGTTAGACCTAGCTCAGAAGGTATATCCAAACTATTTAGTTATTACAGGCATTCCTATAGATACCTACCGTGTAGACAGTAAAACGCTCCGTGAATTCGTCGGATGGATTTCGAACCATATAGACATTAAAGTTATCCTACTATGGAGAACAGCTAGATATCACCAAATCGTCCTTAAAATCTTGGACAGCATACTACATAAGCATCAAGACCTGATACACGGTAGAATAGATAGCGAAGATATACCAATGAGAGAGATGGTGACCAGGCTACTCCTAACATCGAAATGGAGTAGAATGAGAATAAAGAAGGAGACATGGAGAGAACCACTAGAAATCCTTGTAAGTCTAGTTGGACCGGTCGAAAAACCGATATCCGACGCGCTTAAAGATCTAGACAAATGGAAAAAGAGAGAAACATGGCTAATAACCGACTACATAGACCAACCATATATAGATGGAGAACACAAAATAGCCACACCAGGTAGATGGGCGACAAACATAAGGCCACCACAGAGACTCAAGCCTGGGGCAATACATATAACACAAAAAGGAGAGATCAAAATAGATGGCTATCCTATTAAAGAATATACCCAAGCCTCTTTGCGAGAAAATATAGCCTTTGTACCGCAGAAGCCTTTTTTGTTTTATGATACTATCATTGAAAATATAGCTTTTGGTAGAAATTATTCTTTTGAAGAAATTAAAGAAGCCGCTATTAAAGCGCATG
>JALTTZ010000009.1 GCA_027047855.1 Nitrososphaeria archaeon | reverse complement strand
GGTTAAAACTATATCTACGCTGAGAGGACTTCATCCCAGATCTGGGCCCATAAATCTTCTTGGCCTTCAGCAAATGGATACTCAAAATGTCCAACCGATAAAGCCTCCTGAGGCTTATCAAGGAGCAGAGCCTCCACAAGATCGGGATCTTCGTTCTTAAGTTCATTAACTACCTCTTGATTAGAAATGCCATACCAATACTCTTCGGCAAAATACCTCTGTATAATAGGCCCTGCATAGAAGTCAACTAGTTTAATAGCATCCTCATAATTCTCTGTACTCTTAACAACGGCGTTACCACATAGAAATACCAGAGGCCCCTCCTCAGGAATTAGATATTCAACCTCATACCCTTCATCCTGAAGCTCTAAAGTCTCGGGTGCCCATCCAAGGCTCATGAATACGTCCCCACTCGCCATTAGAGTAGGCATGTCAGAATCTACCTCTTCACTATACTTCAATACATAGGGTTTCTGCTCTATCAAAAGTTCCTTACAATTTTCAAGTTGCTCATCAGTCAACTCCCAAAGACCATCGTTATTTGCATCTAAATTATACCCTAATGCAAGTGCCGCCATAGCGATCCCGATTTTATAGTCGTCAGGCATTAGGATCCTCTTTTTATTGTCGAGCTTATCAAATCCTAGTTCCCATGGTCTAAAGAAGTCTGCCCATGACTGAGGATACTCCAGTCCATTGGCGTCAAACAAGTCCTTTCTATAGTCAATGGCTTCCGTACCATAGTTTGTAGGTATGAAAACTACTTTTCCATTCATCTTAACCCCTGTTATATTCCTGAATACTGGGAACATCTTATCCCAATTCTCCATCATACCTGTGTCGATCTCCTCAAGAAGGTCGTTTTCATACAGTACAGGGATATAGTCTACACATGGAGCTATCACATCAACCTTTTTACCTGCAAGCAGATCAGCAGTCATCTTATCCTGGTCACCGTAATATGAAGTAGTTAATTCAATGTCAGGATAGAATACGTTGAATAAATCCACTATATTATCATATTCTGTATCGTTATATACAATAGGTGGGTCGAAAAACACTTCTTCCTCCCATGAATATAATGCCAGCTTCCTCTTAGTAGGACCTGCTCCCATGAAGTTCTGGTAGAGTAGGTAACCAGCTGCTACAGCTACTACGCCTCCACCGATTAAGGCGATAAACGTTCTCCTATCCATATTATCACCTTAAACTAATATACCTTTAAAGATTATGGGTGTTACCATTATAACATAATATGTATATACAAATAACTGGTTTAGAACCTCTGTCTATACATCTCCTTTAATAGAGGAATCTCATTAATTTTTTCATCAGTTAACCTCTCCCATAATATACCTCTAGGTCTGAAAAACTTTTCGCATCTAATTATTTTTTTCGGAGTAACAATATAGTCTATCGAGACGTCATACTCATCAACTGGTATATTATCAACGATCTGGATTGGATGGACTGTCGTTGCTATTTTAATGTCATACTCTATTTTCCCAAATTCAAGTAGGATAGCATATTCAAGTTCCGCATATCCTTCTCCCTTACCAAGTCTTGCTCCGTCTCTAGAGACTGCTACAGATCCTTCAACTATAAAGTCTATATGGGGAAGATCATTAATATCTACAATTTTACCTAGTGTGAAGGCACCTTTAATAGTTGAAGCGAAATAAAAGTTCCTTATTAAGCTTGGGTCTAATACTAGGAAACCCCGTTTAATCCTAGGTGTCGGCATTACAACGAGTTTACCCATTTTAAAAGACAATAGTCTAACTGGCCTCTGAGGACTATCTGGATTTATCTTAACAACTTTTGCATCTACGAATTCTTTTATATCAAGAA
>JALTTZ010000008.1 GCA_027047855.1 Nitrososphaeria archaeon | reverse complement strand
AATAGAGAGATACCCTCCAAGTAAGAAAACATGAATGTACCTACCGCCACCAAGACAGCCAAACCAAGTATAGGTGGCGAAACCCTTTTCAAGGTAGCAATTATATTCCTACGCATAACGATACAGAATATTATCTATACATCAATATAAAATATTTCAATTTGACGCTCAATTCATATACCTAATACAGGATAGCCTCCACTACCATGGTAGTAACCAAATCACCATCCTCATCATAAATATCTACTTCCACTATCCATCTTCCCCTGAGCCTCTCAATATCACCGTGATATGGAATGTAGATATTTATGCTTGTATATCTACCTACCTCGATCACTTCATCCAAGGTATAGCCAACTAGGCCGCCACCTTTTTGAAAGGATGTGGTAGGTACATACTTAGTGGGTTTTATCTCTACATATTCCCCATTAGGAGCAATGACCCTTATGCTATTTGGTTCAATGTAGTATTTATCAAGGCCCACTAACTTGCAAACAACTAGATCGACGGTTATTTCACCCTTTGAGTAGTATACATTTGCATCACATTTGAAATCAGCCAGTAACTCCGACTTGGCATTAGAATAAGAAATTAAATTAGTTAATACTGGTGAGACTAGCGGGACAACTACGAAGATAATGGTTATAGCTAGCAGTGTTATGAATATGTTTCCTTGGTGCAATGGTATACACCCTTACATCCCCAATCTATTGCAGATAATGAATTAAAGAGTATGGTGTTACCAATTGTCTTGGAACAAGTGATACAAATTATAGTACCTTTAGAGAATTGTTCAGAGTTACACCTTAGTAATATATCTTTTCCGCAATTAATTCCATATCCTAGCTTTACCTAACCTCTTAGAGAACTATGGAATAATTTAATTAATGCCATTAAGGTTGCATGATAACTTAAATCCTCTCTCCTTACTATCCCCTTAGACATTATGCCAATCAGGCCTACCTTCTCTCCCACCTGTTCCACATCAGTTAGTGATTCGACAACATCTTCCAGTTCATTAGCCACGCCTTTGAGGATTGGCTCTATAACTTCCGCTGGAGCCTCGAATCCAGGGGATAAACCAAAAGCAGAGCCCCCCTCAGATGAAATAACACAGCATACCTGGAGAATATAATATCTATCTCCATGTCTCACTATTCCAGCTTCAAGACCCACAGCATAATCCGCTTCCCGAATTTTCCTTAAAGAATTAATAGCTCTACACTCCGCTCCCTTGAATATCTCCTCATAATTCCAAGGCTGAGGCCCTACACAATTATCGACAGACATACTGACTAATTTAAACTCTTTAATATAATGACGAAATGCCCTTTCGACACCCTTAATTTTAGCGGGATTTGATGACCCAATTGCTATGATCCGCATCTCAAAATATTAATAATCAAGGATAAGGATAAAGAAAAAGGAGATGGGGATATTTAGGAATGGGCTTTCACTGAAAAGACCGTCGCCGCCCCGTCCTGGGCCACGATCCTGACTGTGTATAAGGTACCTGCTTGCAAAGTATAAGTTCCGAAGGTGATGTTTATTGCTATGACTTCGCCGGGGTTTATCGTCAAATCCTGAAGGTTTAATTCTGGATAAGAATTACCATAATCGACACTAGCGTCATCCCCCTTTTCTACGATGTTCCAGCTGACCTCGCCCCCACTCGATTGAGCTACGTATATGCTATCAATAATGACAGTCGAGCTACCAATATTACGAATATATACCGTTATGTTATCCTTATGGGGGGCAGCCGCATCTATTGCATCAGCAAAGTCTATTGAGAGTTGGGCTTGGGCTACTGTTGTGCTACTAGTGGCGCTACCAACCCAGCCAGCAACGAAGGCATAAACCATCACACCAGCAGCAATAGCAATGAGAATAAGC
>JALTTZ010000007.1 GCA_027047855.1 Nitrososphaeria archaeon | reverse complement strand
CTGAAAGAGGTTTTTATGATTTAGCTGTTTTTAGTCTGGAACAGGCTCTGCAACTTTATCTTAAAGCTAAACTTATAAAACATGGGGCAGATTATCCACGCATACATGGTGTTAGAAGGCTCCTTAAGATATTAGGTCGAATATCCGGTATTGGGAGGATAGAGGATATGGTTAGGAAGTATAGTTTGGAATTAGGTACTTTGGAAGATGCATATATAACATATCGATATGTTCCACGAGAATATAGTAAGGAAGATTATATGAGGGTTCGAAAAGTTGTGGAGGAGATTGTTAATGAGTTGGGAGGATATAATAGTTGAAGAAGCTAAGAGGAGGAGAGAGATATTTAGAAATCTTGATAATTATCTATCTAAGTTATGCAACGTTGTCAAAGCCTATGATAAGGATGCCGAGGTATATCTCTTTGGAAGTGTCCTCCAATCTAAGCATCTCTTATCAAGCGATATAGATGTTTTAATAGTGACGGATATGCATCCTGGAGAGTTGTTAGCTATTTTATGGAACGAGGGGTTCGAAGATCCGTTTGAGTTCCATATAGTATCGAAGGATAGGGCCCAACATCTTATTAAGAGATTGGGAAAAGTTAGGAAGATTGGGTAGCATGTCATTGTTTTGCTTTTAATTTATACACCTCTATACATCCAGTTTAGGGCCATGTTAATATGTTATGCTTTTAAATTGGTCCCATCCTTTATAACGAATCTCCTTACCCTTGAAAATTACTCTGCCATCTCCCTCTAAAACTCTACCTATATACATGCATTCCAACCCAATTTTGGAGGCAGTGTCTAAGACCTCATCTGGGCTTTGCCTAGATGTAAATATTATTTCATAGTCTTCCCCACCATAGAATATGCATTCTTCAACATCTACTCCCTCTCCAGGTCCATATTCTTCCACATATTTGTTTGCCTTGGGTAATTTATCCAGTGAGACTGATACTTTACTTGAGACGGCTAAGAGATATAGGCTTTTAATTAATCCATCGCTTACATCTATCGATGAGGATATATCTATTTGCCCTGCCAGCTCAACAAACTTAATCGGAGATCTAGGCCTCAACCGGATATCCACTCCGATAGACTCTCTAGGTGAAGCTCTATATTTCCTATATAGGTTCCATATTAGGCCCGACAATCCATATCCATTCTCCACCGTTGTATAGATATATTCACCTGGAGATGCGTTTGAACGGGTTATAATCTTGCTACCCATCAACCCCACTGCGGAGACTGTTATCCATGCTTCCTCATCGGATGCGTTTGTATCGCCTCCCAACAGGTAGATCTCATATGACTCTATAGCCTCAAAAACGCCTCTATATAAGTCTTCAACAATTTTGAAGTCGAGGTTCTTATTTAAGCCCAGGCTTATAGCCACCCCATACGGTTTTGCACCTTTACATACTATATCACTTACCGCGGATGTGACCGCTCTCCACCCCCAATCAGCCCAGGATTCCCACCCATACTTACTATATTTTAGCGAGTATCCATCTATACTCATCAATATATTTGAGTTAGGGATATCATATGCATCATCGCCTATGGGCATTCTGGATTTAGGTGGATAGTAACGCCCCATCCAGCCTAGGATAGTTTCCACTATATAGTCCTCACCCAGCTCATATAGAGGTTTCTCACCCATAGAACCACCAACTCATCAAATTCATTTTGCTACAAAATACATTAATTAGAGAATGATTAAACTAAGTGATGTAGGAGACAGAATAGATTTTGCCGGGCTCCATGGATAAAGGTAATAGAACTTATAGAAGTTTACAAAGTTCAGCTCTAAAACTTATCCATTGAACGGACTCTTGGATAATAGCCTCTATGGGATTGATAAGGAAATTTACTCCAAGCATTATAATCACCATTATAATAATGGA
>JALTTZ010000006.1 GCA_027047855.1 Nitrososphaeria archaeon | reverse complement strand
GCTCTCATTTATCTTACTGTTTGACTCCATAATTTAGTCCCTAAATTAATTCTTCCACTTAAAACCTATAAATTGGATGAATAGTTTGATGCGCAGTAATTAGATACAGCGATATATAAACTATTTCTTAGGTTTCGCGAGTTCCACACCAAGCTTTTCTGTCCACATGTTCAAAAGGCTACTAACAAGTCTAAGGAGGAGAGACTCCTCCGGAGCCATGTAGTCCATAATATCACTCTCCTCATGTGCAACCATCTTTTTAAAAATTATTCCAATACGTTCGGTCAGCATCTGCCCTATAGTGTGCAGTAGATATTTCCTATATTCTTGATCTATATTTAGAGTCGGGTCATATCTTAGTGCCTGGCTTATGATAGATAATCTCTCGTAGAAGCTGTCTTCATGTTTGGCGAGAAAATCTTTAGTAGTTCTCTTCTTTTCTTTCCATAGAGTCTTCTTGAGCCAGCTTATATACTCTTCAGGAATCGTAGCATACTTATCCTCAACCAGTTTTCTGGCTATATATAACGGCGCCCTAAACTTTGTCCCTCTTTTTTTATACCCTATTTCAATATTGAGTTGAGAAGGATCTATATCTTTCAATGCAACTAAATCTACCTCCTTTAACATAAAGAACTTATCTAGATTCATAAGAATTTCTAAATCCTTTTCAAACGCCATATCGATCTACCCTTCTCTAAAAATTAATATTCATTTGAAGGCCTTAATCTAGGTAGAACGGTTGACAACGGCATTACACCCTAATTTATGACTATATGACTATTTTATATTATTCAGATAGAGAGTGATGGCTATGTCAGAAAGGGTAGCATCTATGTTATGGATAGAGAAATATAGGCCGAGGAGACTGGATGATGTAATTAATCAGGAGGAGGTAATCCTAGGTTTAAAAAATCTGTTGGCTGGCAACGTTGTCGAGATGCCTCATTTACTATTTGCTGGTCCACCTGGTACAGGTAAAACAACTATTGCGCTTGCCTTCGCCAGGGAATTATATGGGGATCACTGGAGGGATTATGTATTAGAATTAAATGCTAGTGATGAAAGAGGAATAAACGTGATTAGGGAGAAGGTAAAAATATTTGCTCAATATTTTACACCTACGGAGGAGGCCCCCTTTAAAATAGTGATACTGGACGAGGCGGATATGATGACTTCAGAGGCTCAAACCGCACTTAGAAGAATTATGGAGGTAAATGCCCGTGTAACCAGATTCATCCTAATATGTAACTATTTGAATAGAATCATATCGCCTATACAAAGTAGGACAGCAATATTTAGATTTAAACGTCTATCATTCGAAGATGTGAAGAGTTATCTAGAGATGATCTGCAGAAACGAGGGGGTAGATTGTCCAGAAGAAGTATTGAAGAAAATATATGACGTGTCGCTGGGTGACATGAGAAGAGCAATAAATTTATTACAGTCAGCAGCCACCGTTGGCGGTGGCAAAATCACAGTTGAATTAATTGACAATTTAGTGGGTAAGGCATCTCCGGAGGCAATATCTAAAATAATAGATATGTTGAGGATGGGTAACTTCGAATCTGCAAGATCATTATTGTATGATTTCATGAGTGTAACGGGTCTAGATGCTGGTGAGGTTATTAGGCTAATTTATTCAGAGCTTCTATCAAGGAATCTACTAAACGCTGAGACGGCTGAGATTTTGGCGGATTTCGAATATAGGCTTCAATTCAGTCTAAACCCTGAAATACAGATCACTGCCCTACTCGCTAAGCTCATAGGCGCCCTTAGTGTAGGGAAATGAACTGGACAGAGAAGTATCGACCTCAACATATGTATGAAGTGGTTGGTAATGAAGATGCAAAGAAGAAGGCCCTTCAATGGATTCTACACTGGAGAGAAAGCGACAAATATGGTCTCCTAATTAC
>JALTTZ010000005.1 GCA_027047855.1 Nitrososphaeria archaeon | reverse complement strand
TCCAAATATTATTCGAAATTTTTCCAAAAAGATAATTTAAGTAATGACCATCCATATAATTATATTTCTATGAGCCTTCATATATAACTTCACTAAAATATTCTTTCAAGTTTCATTCTCCAAGATCAACTTATATGGCCACTTATTTTAGTTATTATTGTGTATGTGCATAGCTATATTCATAAGTCCACCAGCTTTCATCACATTGCCAAAAATGGGTATTAACACATAGTTTACAGATAAAATCGTAAATGGCAGAGTGAAGATGAAAAGTGACATTCCGATTATAAACAGTCTAGCGGATGTCGTATCGATTGTAGATAAGTCCTTCTGTAAGTAAATACCCACAACTACCTCAACTAGATATGCAAGAACGATAAATAATGCGGATACATGTGAATTTAAGGTGAGTGAATAATTAATTATTGATGCTGTAGCTAATGCTAGAGATATTGGTGACACGTATTTCATCACGTTTCTTGACGATTTCAATCCTTTAACATAGTAATACTATGCTCCAATTCCTATGACAATTAATAGTACCGTCATTAAATTGAATGGAAACTCAAATATTATGCCTATTGAATTAGATACATATATTAGTAATTAGTAGGAGTAAGACTTCTATGATTATGGCTGCGACTACACTAAAAATATTTGCTTTGAATATTGTATTAACCTCGATAAAACCGTTCATGTGATTAATATAACACTGTTATACTTAATAAAAATATTTATATATCACCTACCTCCGTAGGGGGCCCGTTTGTTCCTACGCTAGAAATCCTCAGACTGGAATGATTTTATTAAAAATGGATATAAAAATTTTTAAATAAATATGGTGTTTTAAAATTATAAAAAATTTAGTTTCTTATTGCGGTGCCATACATGGATAATAACGAGTATTTGTGGATGGAAAACATAAATTCTAAGAAAGTACTAGCATTTATTAATGAATATAAATTAAAATTTTCAGAATTGATTTCTGATGTTAGGGAGAAGTTGGTCAATGATGTAAATAAGTATTTTTTCGTAGACCAAGTTTCAGTTATAGATGGCTATGCTAATGGGGTATACTTTGTAGTTAATACAGGGAAGCAGTATAAGGTTTTAAGATATGATGATGAGGGCTTGCTCACCGAAATTATTTCCAGTAGTGATATGGGTAAAGATATAATGATAGCAAACATTTATCCAAATTGGAGGGGGGATATATTAAGTATATTTCTAACAAAGGGTAGTGATAAAGGTGTCTTTAAGTTCATCGATGTCGAATCAGGAGAAGTTATAGATGAGTTTTCAGATTATGCAAACCAAATTTTTTGGATAGACGATACTAGATATTTGTATGCTAAGTTCTATAGGGATATTGATACGCCCGATGGTGTTAAACCCCCCACATCTAGAGTGTTTTTGCGCGAAGTAGCCTCTGATAAATCAGATATGGTCTTTGGTGAATCAGTACCCACTAATTATCATATTATGGTGACGTCGGATTATCGTAGGCGCTGGATTTATCTTACTGTTAGAAGGGGATGGACCTCTACTAAAATATATGTTAATAAATCTGACATATCACGAGACTGGGAATTATTGTATGATGCTGGCAATAATTATGCGTTTGTTACTGGTTATCTTGATAAATCCCATTTAATTACTGTATATGATGGTGAGAAGCTTGGCCGAATCGTTTCAGTAGGAGATTCTTCTTCGATATATGTTGAAACCAGCCATCCCATTTGTAATTCGTTCGTTTTCAAAGAGAAATTGTTTATCATCAGGTCTATACATGCTTCAGACAAGGTATACTTGTATGAGGGTGGATCTTTAAGGGAGATTAAATTAGGTTTGAACGTCCCTATATCTATCGGGGGTGTTAGTTGGAGTTCAACTAAATTATATTTTGTAGTTGTTAGTTTCTCTCTCCCATCTTCACTATATTTATATGATATCGAAAAAGATAGTTCTACACCACTGTATAGATATGATGTATCGACTGATGTTATTGTGGAGGAGGAATTTATAGAATCATTTGATGGAAAGAAGGTTCACATATTTGTAGTAAGGAATCCAAAGGTTAATAGGAAGATTGCTGTTGTACATGGGTATGGTGGATTTGGTATAATTATGACCCCTATGTACTTAAGTTACCTGCTTAAGTTTTTAGAGGATGGTGGTGTATATGTATTGGCTAACATTAGAGGGGGGAAGGAGTACGGAGAAAAATGGCATGAAGATGGCATGCGAGAAAAAAAGTTTAATGTGTTTAAGGACTATCTTTCGGTTCTACGGTGGATGAAAAGTAAAGGCTATAAAGTGGTGGGACTAGGTAGAAGTAATGGAGGTTTATTGGTTGCAGCAACACTTAATTTAGACCCTTCATCAATGGATCTTGCTATAATCGGTTATCCCCTACTGGATATGTTACGGTTTCATAAACTTTATATCGGTAAGCTTTGGGTCACTGAGTATGGTGATCCAGATGATCCAAGAGATCGAGAATTCTTAAGAAAGTACTCACCCATACATAATATTAGTAACGTGAAAGAATATCCCCCCATCTTGGTCTATACTGGGCTGTATGATGATAGAGTTCATCCATCACATGCCTTTAGATACGTTTTGAAAATGAGTAAATTGGGGGGCGAGATATACCTCCGTACAGACACCCAATCTGGCCATATGGGCGCATCTCCAGATAGAAGGCGAGACGAATATCTAGACATACTCTCATTTATATATAAGCATCTAATGTGAGCAGCTCTGTGAACTCATATGTTTCTTTTCTATATTCATTATGTGAAAAATATATTTTTGTTATAAATTTTGTATTTACATATAATTATTAATTTAAATATGATTTATATGTATAAAAATAAATTGTCCACGTTCTGAATTTTTCTCTGGTTTTTCCTAAATCCCTTGTATCCAATAATTTAAATCTATGTAGTGTAGGGTGGGATTATGAGGGGAGGTCAGGTATCGCTAACAACCATAGTCTTCTTAGTTATAGGGCTGATTATCGGTGCCCTAATAGGGTACTTTGCGATACCTAGAGGGCCGGGGACTACGGAGGATGTGCAAGCAATTATTCAAGAGAGAGATCAATTGAAGGCAAAGGTTCAGGAATTGTTGGAGGCTTTGAAGCCGGGTGAGATAACTGTTAAAGTCTGGACTATAGGCCCAGACCCACCATCCGAGTACCGGCTCAAGAACATCCAAATAGCCGCCGATATACTTAATTCAATGCTAAAGACCCTCGGAGCTAATGTGACAGTGAAGGTTGAGGGTGAGTTCTTCGTAAGGCCTGTGGAGTGGGGTGAATACAAAAACAATTTCTACTTGGCTTACCAGGCGGGGGAGGCGCCTGACATATACCTAACAGGGCATGAGGATATTGGTTTTCTGGCTGAGAACAATTACATAATTTCATTAGATGATTACATTAACCAATACTGGGATGTGGTGTACTATGACGTAATCAGCACACTATGGGATGCGGTAAGATATAAAGGCAAGATTTGGGGTATACCGCAGGATACTGAGGCGAGGCCTTTGTACTTTAGGAAGGATGTTCTTAGGGCCCTTGGGTGGTCCGAGGCAGAGATAGAAGAGTTGCCAAAGAAGATTATGCGGGGAGAGTTCACACTTTATGACCTGTTAGAGTTGGCTAAGCAGGCCAAGGACCAAGGTCTTGTCGAGAGAGGTATATTGCACAGGGTGAAAGAGGGATACGACTATTTCCAGTTTTACCTGGCCTTCGGAGGTAGATTGTGGGACCCCAATGCAGCCAAGATGGTATTCACTGAGGATGCATGGAGAAAGACTCTTCAGTGGTTCTACGATGCTGTGTATCAGTACGGTGTGATTAGTCCTAATCAGTTTAGTGGTGACTGGGACAACGATTTCCACCTACCGTTTACTGAAGGTAGAGCGCTATTCCTAAGTGGAGGTACTTGGCATAAGGGTGAGTGGATTCAGAAAGGATTACTAACCGAGGAAGAATTTAATAGTAATATTGGTTATGCTTTGCATCCGGCTGGTGAGCCAGGTAAGAAGCCAGTAACCCTAAGTCACCCGTTGGTTTATACTATAACAAAGCTGGCTAAGGACCGGGGTGTCGCCGATGTGGCTTTCCTGCTCATAACCCTAGCTACAGATCCCCACTTGAATAGCTATCACTCGGTTCAGAGCTCACACTTGGCAATACTATACAGTCAGATAAGTGATTCACGCTATACACAGGATCCATTCCTACATGATGTTGCATACATGTTGGACTATACGACATTTATACCTAATCATCCGAAGTGGGGTGATTATAGCAGAATAGTATTCAATATTCTCAGAGCTGTTGAGACTGGGGACTTGACTCCGGACGATGCTTTCAATGAGCTGAAGAGCCAGATACAGAGTGAACTTGGTGAGGCAGTTATTTTCGAGTAATTTTTCCCTCTTCTACTTTTTATTAGGGTGACATTATATGGATATCAAATCTAGATCAGGGATATTTAATAAAATTACTAAAGGGTATTTACTGGTTTTTCTAGTACCTAGTATAGTGTTTATTGCTGTGTTCTTTCTTTTACCAGTTGTATTGACATTCTTGATTGGTTTGACTAGCATGGATTACTCATTTAAATGGGATTGGGTTGGGCTTGAAAACTACTTTAAGATATTTAGCGATAGGTGGGCATATAAAATATTGACAAATACATTTTTCTATGTATTTTCGACTCTCACGTTATTTAATGTAGGTTTGGCTTTGGTTATATCTATTGCCACTACTCATATTAGTGAGTCTGTTGGCTCCATATTTAGAGCTATTTGGCTGCTTCCACGTATAACTCCATCGACAGTCTACGCTTTACTTTGGTTATGGGCTAGTAGGGGAGAAGAATCGAGTCTGTTTAATTGGATTTGTAGTTTATTCGGTCTAAATCCGGTTGATTGGAGACTAAACTATCCCTGGTTGCTAGTCATTCTAGTTAATGGATTTGTCGGAACTAGTTTTGGTATGATAATCTTTACTGCGGCTCTTAAGAGTATCCCGGAAGATTACATAAGGGCAGCTAAGGTCGATGGAGCCTCAACATTACAGATAATTAGGCATGTTGAATTACCATTGATTAAATGGCCTCTTTTATTTGTCACTGCTTATCAAACTCTCTCTCTATTTACTAGCTATGAGTATATCTTGCTAGTGACTAATGGCGGACCTGGTTTGTATACAACTGAGGTATGGGCATTGTATTCTTATCATCTAGCTTTTGCTCAATATGGTGGTATTGTTAAATTTGGCTATGGGGCTGCTTTGGCGACGGTTCTTGTAATTATAGGGATTATTATGAGCATTATTTACCTCAAGATGTTTAGATTCGGTGAGCTTATGACTGAACCCAAGATAGAGGTGGGTTGATGTGAAGATAGGTAGAGTGCTTACTTATATATTTTTGGTAATAATAACTATGCCGGTAATCTTGCTATATGCACTGCTGTTTTTACAGAGTATTTCTACTAAATTGATAGGATTAATACCAGTTGATATTACTCTTGTTAATTGGGAGTTTCTAAAGACTGGTGATATAATTATACCGGGAACTACCTCCAGTTTTTATCCGAATCTATATCTAGTTTTATCTAACACATTTTTGTTAGCTGTATTAATAGCCGCCCTTGAGGTTGTTCTGTCTTCACTGGCTGGGTATGCACTATCTAGATACAAGTTTTGGGGGAGGTCAAAACTACTTACGCTTACCATCATTCTACATGCTTTCCCTGGCATAACCTTACTTATTGCTCTCTTTTATGTTCTTAATACCTTAAAGTTATACAATACTCTCATCGGTGTTATAATAGTTAAGGTTGCTTTGGATCTACCTTTGGGTATATGGATTATGAAAGGGTTCTTCGATTCAGTTCCATGGGATATAGAAATGAGTGCTCTTGTCGATGGAACAACTAGATTAGGTGCTTGGTGGAGAATTATTCTGCCAAACGTACGTAATGGTTTGATGGCTGTTCTTATATTTGGTTTCCTGTCAGGGTGGAGTGAGTTTATTTATGTTTTGACTTTCATTGCTTCGCAGGATTACTGGACTCTAAGTATGTTGGTTTATGCCTTGACATCGGGTGAGTATTCCTATATTAATCCTGGTGTAACAGCTACAGTGGCTATAATATATATGATTCCAGTGATTCTGTTCTTCCTATTTGCTCAGAAGTACTTATTGAGGATTCAGATAGCGGCGAAAGGTGGTATGTAAACCTTTACAGTATAGCCTTTCCACTCTTTTTATCGAAGAAATGTAAACGTGTTTTGTCGAAGTCGAATTTTATTATTTGGCCTTCGTTTACCTCTTCTTCTCCCGATACCAAGGCCCTTATTATGCCTGCACCTATATCGATATGCACTATCTTGTCTCTGCCCAGAGGCTCTACTACATATACCTTACCTTTATATGCCCCTTTCTTGATGTGGATGTGCTCTGGTCTTACTCCTAGAATTATGTCTTCACCCTCTTCGACATAGTCTAGAATCCCCATGTACTCTTTTGGTATCTTGAATACATAGTCTATTCCATCCAGTATTAGGTCACCATTTTGTCTTCTGATTGTTCCTTCGATAAAATTGATTGGTATGCTTCCAATGAATCCAGCTACGAATGTGTTGGCGGGTTTTGTATATAGTTCGTCGGGGGTTCCGTATTGTTGGAGTTTGCCTTTATTGAGGACAGCTATTCTGTCTGACATCGTCATTGCCTCGACTTGATCGTGAGTTACATATATAGTTGTTACTCCTAGTTCTTTTTGTAGATGTTTGAGTTCTGCTCTCATTTGTATTCTCAACTTTGCATCCAAGTTTGATAAGGGCTCGTCCATTAAGAATATATCTGGTTCTTTAACTAGTGCTCTGGCTAGTGCGACCCTTTGTTGCTGGCCGCCGCTTAGTTGCGCAGGTTTCCTATCTAATAGCTCGTAAATACCCAACATTCGTGCCACTCTTACTACTCTGTTTCTGATTTCATTTTTGGGAACTTTTTTTAATTTGAGGGGGAAGGCTATATTGTCGAATACGCTCATGTGGGGGTAGAGGGCATAGCTCTGGAAGACCATGCCTACATTTCTATCCTTCGGCTCTATATCATTCATTATTTTGTCATCGAAGTAAATATATCCCTTCGTGGGTTTGTATATACCAGCTACCATCAGTAGTGTTGTAGTCTTTCCACAACCACTAGGGCCCAGTAGGGAGATAAATTCTCCATCTTTTATCTCTAGGTTTAAATTATCTACTGCTTTTACTTCTCCAAAATATTTACTTAGGTTTTCCAATTTTACCCTTACCATTCTTCAACACCTCTAGGTTTTGTGAATCAATATAATTGAGTGGTTAAGGATCGAGATTGATATTTTAATAAAAGTATCTTCGGATTAATTTTGTCTATTAAACAGATTGTTTGTCCAAAATATAAATCCTAATAATTATCAATAGAATTTTTGAACCATGTTTTTAGCAAATATTTATATTAGCTCTCCCTTTTTGATGATTTTATGAAAAAATATATTGTAGTCGTCCTGCTGGTGGTCATAGTCGGTTTTGCCGGCATTTTGTTATATCAAAATTTTTACTCTAGTCAGGGGACTATAACTGAACCAGGAGATAATCATGTGGGGGGAGGATCTAATGTATTAGATTATAACTATACACCAGTTGGCATACACATCACTCTGGTCAAGTTCTCTCCTTTAACATATGCTTTTATGTGGATCACGCAATCGCCCACTAATTTGAGCGTGGTTCAGTTTAGATACCCCAATGGTTCTGAGACGATGATAAGTGGAGTGCAGATAGAGTATAAAAACCTATATTGGCATATGGTGACTGTGTCAAATCTTACTCCGGGATTAATATACAAGTATCGAGTCGGCGATCCCGAGCTAGCGATGAGTAATTACTATTTCTTCAAATCTCTTGTAGAGAATGATACTTTAGTATTTACGGTATATGGAGATCAAGGTATAAATAAATATTCAAGGATGGCTGTGGATAGCGCACTAAACTTTGACCCGATGTTCAATATTCATGTTGGAGACTTGTCTTATGGAGGTAGTAAGGTTGATATTTGGGTGAGATGGTTGAGGATAATTGAGCCTTTGGCGGCTACTAGGCCGTATTTGGTTACAGTAGGTAATCATGAATATGATGGTGCAGGAGATTTAAGTGATATGAATATCTATTTCCCATCAGCTGAGCCAAGTTATAACTATTGGTTTGTATGGTCCAACTCGTTTTTCTTGTTTATCAATCTCGGGCCTCATGATGATGCTAAACTCGATAATAATTTTTACGGGTGGATAAACGAATCTCTGTATTATGCGAAGGAAGTTCTGAAACTTAAGTGGGTGTTTGTATTCCTTCATTATCCTCCTTATAGCTCCGGAATTTCTCATGGTTCTAGTCCGGCTGCAAAACCTCTATTAGAATTGTTTGATAAATATGGGGTTGACTTAGTTTTCGCGGGGCATGAACATAACTATGAGCGAACTTATCCGCTTAAGAATGGGGTTGTAGTATCTAGAAATGTGTCGACGTATGTCTCACCTAGCGGGACAATATATATAGTGGTAGGTGGGGCCGGTGGGGGACTCTACAAGAATTTTGTAGAGCCAGCGCCAGAATGGTCGGTGTATAGAGAGGCAAGATATTGCATAGGAGTAGTTGAAGTTTCGGGGGATCGCGTTGTTTTCAAAGCTGTGGATACAGTGACAGGGGAGGTATTTGATGAGTTTGAGATAATTAAAAAATGATTTTATTATATGCTCCTTAGTGCCTCGTCTAAGGATTCTTGGCCTTTCCAGAACTTGTCGATTATCACCATAGATTCTAATGTCAACTTTAGTATTTTCTTTTCAATCTGGGTTAATTGCTTTTTATTCATGGGCGACTTTAATGTTGTAAAGAGACCACCTACATAGAATTTCGTTTTGAATCCTTTCTTTTTCGCTAGTAAATTAAAATAATCTCTATAGATGGGCAACAAACTTGCTTCCATCTCGGTGGCTAGTACGCCCATCTCTTTAAATGCTTGGAATCTAACTCTATGTTCATCCCCAATCGGGCTATTATGGAAACCTTCATAAAAGTAAAGGTCATCTTTTGAGTGTGTCTTTCCTATGAAGAGGTTTTCTCCCGGTTTGTACCCCCAGGTAACTGCTGTCTTAAAAAGTGATAAATATACTAGGGGATCCATGTCGGCGGGGTATTCTTTGTAAATTACTTTGTCTGAGACGGACTCGTCTCTCACCACTGCAGTAGGGATTATCAGTGAAAAGGGTGGTATATAAGGTTGGAAGGCACCGGATGTACCGACTCTTATTATGTGGACTTTTTCGTTTTTATTAAGCCCGAGAGTCATAATTTCCATTAGGGTTATTCCCATGCTTCCAACACCCATTCCGCTTGTGAAGCCCAGGATCTCAATGTCATTGTAGTATCCGCGGACCCATTTCAACCCTCTTCTTGGAATATGTATACGTGGGTCTTTCAATAATGTGGATAGTATCTCTATTCTTTTTGGGGAACCTGCGTTTATGACATAGGTTGTAATATCCTCCTCATCTATTTCTAAGTGATATGCCTCTCCATCTTGCCATCTAAATATTAAGCCTTCATAAAACTTCTTCATGGTAAATATTATAATTACTTGTCCTCTGTATATGTGGTTTTAAGATATAACACAGTTATAAAATTATATTAATTAGTACTAACTATATAGTGATATGAGTATGAGGAGGATTGATCTTAGGAACATTAAGGATATGGAGTGTAGCAAAACGAAGCTGGAGACATTCCAGATCCATATTATTGCTAATGCGGATATAGGTGAGGAGTTGGAGGTTGTTGTGGGTAAGGAGGATGTTTGGGAGGCCCTTAAAGAGATGGGGGAGGACTACGGTTACGAGGTAATAGAGAGTAAGAAAGTGAGTGATGACGAGTATATAGTTAGGATCAGGATAATATAGGCTATATATACATATGGGGGGTCAATCCCTTAATTATATTTATATATGCCAAGGGTTATTAGATTATATAACAGTGTTATTAAGGGGCGAAAACATGTTGGAAGTAAAGAACTTGACTGTAGGGATAAAGGCTGATAAGATAAAAAATGTCCTTTATAATGTTTCGTTGTCTGTAGCTCCTGGTGAAGTTCATGCTATAATGGGACCTAATGGTAGTGGTAAAACTAGTTTGCTATATAGTATAATGGGGCATCCTAGATATGTAATTCTTAATGGAAAAATTTTCTTGGATGGTGAAGATATTACTTTTTTGCCGCCAGAAGAAAAGAGTTTGAGGGGGTTGTTCATATCCTTCCAGCATCCTGTTGAGGTTGAGGGGGTTAGGTTATCTACACTTCTTATTGCTGCAAAGAATAAAAGGGCTGGAGAATCCGACTTACTTAAGATTAGTGATGTAAGAATGATTAGAGATATGCGTCAGTTGGCAGCGAGGATTGGTTTGAAGGCCGAGTTTCTTAGAAGAGATGTTAATGTCGGTTTTAGTGGTGGTGAGCGTAAAAGGAGTGAGTTATTCCAAGCCCTATATTTAAAGCCTAAGTATATGTTACTGGATGAGCCTGATACAGGTTTGGATGTAGATGGTGTTAAGGTCATAGCTGAGAGTATATCTAGTGCGGTTTCTGAAGGTGTGGGAGTTTTGCTTGTTACTCATTATGCGAGGATCTTAAATTATGTTAGGCCAGATAGAGTAAGTGTGATAGTTAATGGGCGTATAGTTGAGACTGGTGGACCAGAGCTCGCCCAATTGATTGACAGGGAGGGCTATAGTAAGTATGGGGTGGTCGAGGTTGACGGAAGCGGTTAAGACTGCGGATGTTGAGGAGCTTCTGCGATATACCTCTATCGATGAATTATATGGCTGGGAGTGGGAGTATGCTAAGGAGATAGAGATTAGGGGTAAAATTGGTAGGGACATTATAGAAGAGATATCTAAAGTTAAGAAGGAGCCTGAGTGGATGCTTAGGCTCAGACTTAAAGCTCTAGAGTTGTTTAATAAGCTTCCTGTTCCAAAGTGGTTGACTGGTATTGAAGAAATTGATCTGGAGGAGATAGCTGCTTATGTAAAGCCTAGGGCTGAGTTAACTAAGGAGTGGACAGATCTTCCGGATGAGATTAGGAAGGCTTATGAGAAGTTGGGTATACCCGAGATAGAGGCTAGGTTTCTATCTGGTTTGACGGCTGTCTATGGAAGTGAGACTGTTTATTCTAAGATGAAGGAGAAGTTGGAGGAGAAGGGAGTTATTATTCTTCCGATGGAGGAGGCGGTTCAGAAATATCCGGACCTATTAAAGAGATATTTTGCGAGGATTTTCCCCCCATCTGACCATAAATTTGCTGCTTTACATGTGGCTCTTTGGAGTGGTGGGGCGTTTGTATATGTTCCTAAGGGGGTTAAGATTGAGCAGCCTATAGAGGCGTTTTTCTTTATAGGAGGTAGCTTGGAGGGTCAGTTTGAGCATACATTGGTCGTTGCTGATGAAGATAGTTATGTTCATTTTATTGAGGGCTGTTCGGCTCCTCTGTTGAAAAAATATAGTTTTCATGATGGTATGGTCGAGTTGTATGCGGCTAGAAATGCTCATATAAAGTTTACTACTCTCCAGAATTGGAGTAGGGATATAATCAATTTCAATAATAAGAGGGGAATAGCTAAGGAGAACGCTATTATTGAATGGACAGAGGGGAGTATAGGGAGCAAGATCACTTATACCTATCCCAGTACTATCTTAGCTGGTGAGGGTGCTAAGACCAGCAATATTGTTATTGGCATTGCCAATGGCCCATATTTGAAGGACACCGGTTCCAAGGTTATCCATGCAGCTCCAAATACAGCGAGTAGAATTATATCTAAGAGTATCAGTAATAATGGTGGAATAAATATTTATAGAGGATTGGTAAGGATTAACAAGGGTGCATATAATAGTATTGCTAACGTTGAATGTGATTCTCTCATTCTTGATGAATCTAGTATGGCGTATACATATCCACATAATCAGATTGAGGAACCCACCGCGACTGTGTCTCATGAGGCTAAGACAGGGCGTTTGAGTGAGGATCAATTGTTTTATCTATCTTCTAGAGGTTTGAGTGAGGGGGAGGCTAAGAGCTTGATCGTTATCGGTATGTTAAAGGAGATTTTGAGTGATCTTCCTCTTGAGTTTGTGAGCATTTTGAATAGGGTTATTCAATTGGAGTTTAGCGAGGTTGGTGGAATTGGCTAGTGAGGCTTTGGATCTTTTGCGGTTCAAGGGTAGGGATGCGTTAAATAGAATTGATTATCAGAAGTATGGGGATTCCCCGACTGTGAAGTATTATACTAAGTGGAAATTGTTTGATAAGTATCTGGTTAACCCGGGGATATGTACGAGTATTGGGTTGATGGTAAAGTCTGACTTTGAGAAGGTTGGTATATGGAAGTATTCGGCTCATGAGGATATTTATCCTATTGGCAAGTTAATTAGGCCAGACGAGTCTAAGGTAATTGCCAGTCATTTTGCTAGTTTAAGGGATTCTTTGGTTGTTGAGATTAGGGACGCTGGTGATACTGAAATTAAGATTGGTGATGGCCTAGGATCCTCATCTATTCATGCTAGACATATTATCCTAATTGTTGAGAAACGTATAAATGCGAATATCATAATTGATGCCACTAATTACGAGAATGATGCATTAGAGACATTGTTTATTGAGGGATATTTAGGGAAAAGATCTAAGGTTAATCTACTCGTTTTGAATAGTCCCCCTAGTGGTACACCTAGTATAAATATATTCAGGTTTGCATTGGACAGCCATGCTAGCTTGAATTACGGCTATATTGGGTCGGGTGGATTAATGCATCATCAAGATGATCTGTTTATATTGGGTGAGAAGGCAAAGATTATGGCGGGAGCTGCTTTCGTTTCTCATAGGGGCAGGAAGATAGACTATGTAAGCAGTGTTATTCATGAAGGTCCAGGTGGGGAGAGTCACCTTTCTTCTCAGGGGGTCATATTTGAGGACGGTTACGGGGTTGCTAGGGGAATGGCTAAGATAACTCGAACAGGAGAGTGGAGCAAGACAGTTTATGAAGCTGGAGTGGTCTTGCTGGGTGAGGGAGGAAAAGGTTATGTCTCACCCATGCTGGAGATAGATACAGGTAATGTTCTAGAGGCTAGGCACGAGGCTAAGGAAGCAAGTTTCGGTCAGGATCAATTGTTTTATTTGATGAGTAGGGGTCTAAATCTCGAGGAAGCTAAATATCTACTAACATATGGTTTATTGTCTAGTAAAATATCGCATCTTAGTGAAGGGCTTAAGGAGATTGCTGATGAATATATAAAGAAACTTTTCTTGTCATGAGTTCATAAGCTCTCCAATTTTTATTTATGTAAATACTAAATTATACTTACTTATAGTTCTAAATATAGCACGTTATATATACTGCTTTGCATTTATAATAATTTTAGTATGAGCTATATAGGGAAGAAGATAAAGGAAGTTATGGTACCTAAGGGAAGGTTAGTTTATACAACGCCTGATACCACGGTTAAGGAAGCAGTTAAGCAGATGGTTAAGAAGAACGTGGGTAGTATACTTATCGTCGAGAATGACAAATTAGTGGGCATTTTTACTGAGCGTGATCTTATGAAAATGGTGGCTGAGGATAAACCAGTATATACTGCCATTGGAGATGTGATGACGAGGGATCCAGTTTCCTTGAAACCGGATGATCCTTTGAGTAAGGCCGCTTTGATTATGAGTGAGAGGGGTTTCAGGCATATACCTATCGTGGATGATGAAGGTAAGTTGGTTGGCATAGTCTCCTCTAGAGACATATCGAGAGTTTTCTACGAGGCTGTTGAGGCGTCTTTTTCTGAGTAAATTAGATTCTAATCTCCCCTTCTTTTTCTTGAGTATTGTATTCTTCTTTGTTTATGTTAGGGTCATCTTTGGTGTCATTCATCATGCTTCAGCACTTAAAGGAATAATCATCCCCTATAATATGTTTGAATAATATAAAGTGTTTTTAATTGTTAGGGTTTGTCTTAGCTTGTTTTATTAATTTTCTCATTACGTATCGTAGGATTCCGCCGTTAAGATAATAGTCTACCTCTACTTCATTGTCCAGTCTAGCTATCACTTCGAATTTTATTGTTGTTCCATCTGGTCTGTGTGCTATTACCTTTAGTGTCTTTCCTGGATATAGACCTTCCTCTATTCCGATTATGTCATATATTTCGTCGCCTTTGAGACCTAGTGTCTGGGCGTCTTCACCCTCTTTGAATTGTAGAGGTAATATACCCATGCCTATTAGGTTGCTTCGGTGTATTCTTTCGAAACTCTTGGCTATCACTGCCTTTACCCCTAATAGGTACGGTCCTTTAGCCGCCCAGTCTCTGCTACTTCCTGTTCCATATGCTCTGCCCGCAATTACTATTGTGTCTATATTTTCTTCCATATATTTCATAGCTGCGTCGAAGACGGTGGTTACCTTATTCTCTGGCCAGTATATTGTGTATCCACCTTCTCTATCGACTAGGAGGTTCTTTATTCTAGGATTGGCGAAGGTTCCACGCATCATAACTTCGTGGTTTCCTCTCCTACTTCCGTATGTTAGATATTCCTGGGGTTTTACTCCCAGCTTCGATAGGTATTTTGCTGCGGGTGTATTCTCTTGGATGACTCCTGCCGGGCTTATGTGGTCAGTGGTTACTCTGTCTCCTAAAAGTAGCAGGACCCTCGCTCCCTTAATGTCCTTTGGTTTTGGTATATCTAGATCAAATCCCTCGAAGAATGGTGGACTTCTTATGAATGTGGATCTCTCGTCCCATTTGTATAATAAGCCGGTGGGCGCCTCAAGTTTCTTCCACTCTTCGGTCCCCTCAAATATGTTGCTGTATATTTTTCTGTATGTATCCGAACTAACAAACTTGCTTACGTACTCATTTATTTCCTCTATTGAAGGCCATATATCTTTTAGGAATACTGGTTCTCCTGTTGGGGTGTATCCTATAGGTTCGTTATATGGATCCCAATCTATTGTTCCTTTGATTGCATATGCAACAACCATTAAGGGGGATGCTAGGAAGTTACCCCTGGATAATGGATGTATCCTGCCTGAGAAGTTTCTATTACCACTTAATACGCTAACAGCGTATAGGTTATAACTTCTTATGGCTTTCTCGACCTTAGGGTGGAGTGGACCGCTATTTCCTATGCAAGTAGTACATCCATATCCGACGATATGGAAGCCCAGTGCTTCTAAATATGGCGTGAGACCCGATCGTTTTAGGTATTCGGTTACAGCACGGCTACCTGGAGCTAGGCTGGTTTTAACCAAAGGCTTCACCCTTAAACCATATTCGACTGCTCTCTTGGCTAATAATCCTGCACCAATCAATAAATATGGATTTGATGTATTTGTGCAGCTTGTGATTGCTGCTATTATGACTGAGCCATGTGTCAATACTCCTTTTACTCCATCTAAGTCTATCTCAATTTTTGGGTATTCGTGGTGCCCACTAACTTCGTGTCCATGAACAAATTCTTCTTCTGCTCTGTCTCTGCCTTCAACAGCAGTATGCGTTGGTAGGCCCATAAATTCATGTATCAGTTGTGTAGCCCTTTTCTTTATGTTACTAAGAGGAATTCTATCCTCCGGATTGGAAGGTCCAGCTATACCGGGTTCGACTGTACTTAGGTCGAATGTAAGTTTGTATGTGTATTCCGGTTCATTATCCTCATCATAAAATAGGTGTTGTGTTTTGCAATATTTCTCTACTAGTTCGATTGTTGCTTCGTCTCTTCCGGTTATTCTAAGGTAGTCTAGGGTTATTTGGTCTACGGGGAAGAAACCTGTAGTTGCGCCATATTCAGGGGCCATATTCGCAATAGTTACCCTGTCGAATCCGCTTAGATATTTGAGGCCTGGTCCATAATACTCCACTAGTTTACCAACTGTGTCTATACCTGCCTTCTTCCTCAAGAACTCGGTGAGAGCTAAAACGATGTCTGTAGATGTTACTCCTTCCTTGGGTTCTCCAATTAACTTTACACCTATCACATCTGGCAATGTTATATAGTATGGTTCGCCGAGTAATACAGCCTCAGCCTCAATACCCCCAACTCCCCAACCTAATACACCAATACCATTAACCATGGTTGTGTGGCTGTCTGTTCCTATCAGGGTATCAGGGAAAGCGACGTACTCTCCATCAATCTTCTTATCTACCACTACCTTTGCTAGATACTCGATATTCACCTGATGTATAATACCCTTACCTGGTGGTATTATCCTGAGGTTCTTAAACGCATTTTGAGCCCACTTCAGCAGTCTATATCTCTCCCTGAATCTCTTGAACTCTAAATCCATGTTTCTATACACTGCGTAAGATACTCCATAGTAATCGACCCGTATGCTATGGTCTATGATTAAATCTCCACGTATCTTCGCATCGACGATCTTTGGGTCTACCCCAAATTTATTGGCTAGATCTCTCATTGCCGCTAGGTCAACAACCAGCGGTACGCCGGTGTAGTCTTGCATAACTACTCGGTATGGTTTGTAGGGAATCGTGACTTTCCCTCGCTTATTTATCCAGTCACCAACGTTTTTTAAATCCTCTTCTTTTATACTATATCCATCGATATTTCTCGCTATGTTCTCGAGGAATATTCTTATGGTATAGGGCAGTCTATCGAGTTTTGTGTATCCGAGTTCCTCGAGTTTCGGTAAACTATATATCTTATATTTCCCATGGTGGGTCTCGATATATTCTACTATTTTCTCATTAGTCTGCATAGGTAGGTCACCACTGCGATACAATAAATTAATTGAAGGTTTACTATAAAGATATATATTTAGATATTTTCTATAATGGCTTGTGTCGATAGAGAGGTATAATACTTACGTTTTATATTATGATTGAGTATACGAGGAATGTTTCTTTAATATCTATCTTCAAAATTCCTGAGGCTATTCTAATTAATTGGTCATAATTGGGCAAATATATGAAGATACCATCAGTATGTTCTGTTTTGTTTTTAGATATAATAGTAATAATATTGTGTAAACTGGAGTCGTTTCTTGCGTCTAAATACCTTACGTAGGTATATTTCTCTTTACCTATTTTTATTGTATTCCCGATTATCGCAACTGCATTATTATTTACTGATATTCTCTTTTTGGGTGGTATTTCATTGAATCGACTTTCATCTATTGGCAAAAATATCCAAGGGCTGTCTTTGGATGCCATTATGTAGTTATTAATTTCAATGCCCACTGCTATTTCCTTAAATTTCTGCCATGTAAGTGTTTCTACGGAATAATCATCATGTTCAGTAACTTCGTTTTTAATTTTAGTCATAGTGTATGCGGCTACTCTTTTGAAACCAAATTTTTCCAAGCTTTTTTGTGCTGGTATGTTATCTATCATTGTAATTAGCATGGCAAGTTTGTATCCTTTCTTTTTTGCTAATTCTATTGAGTGCTTGTTAGCAATTTTCGCCAGACCCTTTCCTTGGTATTCTGGTTTTACCCTCATGCCCTCAAACCATGCAATTCCATTGGGTAACCATCTTATATGCCATATAGCTATGGGTTTATCTCTGTTGTTGCATATTGCTAGAAACTCCCCCTCTCGAATCCATCTCTCCCATATATGGGGAATATAGTCTCTGCCGCTCCATATGTTTTTGAGCCAACTGAAAATGTATTCCTTGTCCTCTTCTCTAACATTTCTTATGTGCATATTTTGATCACTACCTAGTTTTGGCTAGTTCACGTAGCTATCGTCCCACTTTATAAAATTTTTTTGTTTGATGATATTTATTATTATCATTATGCCGATGCTTTACTTGGTTCAGCATGGTAAGGCTTATCCAAAGGAGGTTGACCCTGAGCGTAGACTCACTGGGGAGGGTATAAAGGAGACGGAAGCGGTGGCTAGGAAGGCGGTGGAGCTAGGGGTTAAGGTTAGGGAGATTTGGCATAGTGGGAAGGCCAGGGCCAAGATGACTGCAGAAATTTTAGCGAGACATATCGGTTGCAATAAACTTGTTGAGCGGCCTGGTCTTAATCCACTTGATGACCCAATGCCTACATATAATGAATTGATTGAGCTGGAATATGAGGTTATGATAGTGGGACACTTACCTTTTCTTAGTAGGTTATTAACCATGCTGCTTAGAGTGGATACCGAGGTTGTTAAATTCAGATACTCTTATTTGCTGGGTTTGGAGCGGGACGAGTCGGGCAAATATTATATCGTTATGTACGTTCCTCCATAGCTATGTCTTGATACAGCACATATCTAGATCTCGTGGGTAAATGCTTTTTTCCATTCTATTTATCAAGCATTCTGTGCTTATTGTTCCATAGTATATTCTTTTCTTATTCGGGGGGTTTGAGAGTAATCTTCTTAATATGTTAATTGCTACGTCATTCTGTGCCATTTGTATTTTTATTTGGGATACTAGGAGCATTATGAGCCATCTGAGGTCCTCCTCCCTCTTTTCTCTCCAAACGCCCTATAGTATTTCATGTGCTTCCCAATATCTTTCCTCCTCCAATAATTTACATAAGTAGCTAGGGTCCCGCCTCGGCTGGGGTAGGGGAATGGGAGAATATTCCAACACGTGGTAACCTGCTTTCATTAATTCCTCGATAGTTTTTTCTATATCCCTTGTCTCTATATCTATCTCTATGTGCCTTCTGCTTATCCTTATGTTTAATCGTCCCCTAACTCCCGTTATCACTCTGATTAGTTCCATTATTTTTCTTCTATGTATCGGCAAGTATCTATTATTTGAAAGTATAATTAAGTATCTGGCTTCCATTATGTATCAACAAATATTTAGTTATCGAAGTAATTCTAATTAAGTATGTTTTCGTCTCTATACCATTCTTGTGGTGAGTAGTTTGAAGAAAAGCTTTTGTTTTGAACCCATAGGCTATGTAATGAAGGGATTGCCTAAAGACAAGTCTAGTGGCATAGTGAGCCGTTTTCAATTTGTATCTGAGATATTTGTGTATGATAAGTTCAAGGTTGGCCTGAAGGGATTAGAGAATTTCTCTCATATTTATATCATATGGGTTATAGATAGACAAAGGGAAGTTAAGTTAGTGGGCCATCCCCATGGGGATCCCTCTGCCCCCCTAGTAGGGATATTTGCGACAAGATCACCTAATAGACCCAATGCTATAGGCTTGACCGTTGTTGAGTTGATTGATGTGGAAAATAATATTGTTCGTGTCAGGGGTCTTGATGCATGGACCGATTCGCCTGTTCTTGACATAAAGCCATATGACTACTACGACCATGTCAATGATATGCGGGTCCCGAGCTGGTTCTTGGAGCACTGGAATCGTAAGAATCGTGAATTGAATTATAAGAAATTGGTTCCTTGGCTGGGACCTCTCAAATAGGCTCGATAGAAAGGATTATAAGGAGGGGGAGGATATAGCAATAATTTTAAGAGAGGTGTCTTTATGAGTTCTATCGAGGATAAAGTTCTTGAGGCCTTTAAGTCAGCAGGGAAACCTCTGCGACCCGGCGATGTTGCCAAGATGACAGGGCTTGACAAGAAGGAGGTTCAGAAAGCTATCAGTAAGTTGAAGAAGGAAGGGAAACTGATTTCTCCTAAAAGATGTTACTATACTCCTGCTTAATCTCTTTCTTTCTTTTTTATTTATGGGAAGTATGCTTTGATTAGCTTACTCTCTATTCTTTTGAGTATATCTGATAATGCTCCCTTGGACATATTTAGTTTTTTAGCCAGCTCGCTTAAAGTTATCTTTCTTGGATATTCATAATATCCTTCTTCGATCGCTTTGATTAAGATTTCCCTTTGTCTCTTGGTTAAATCCATTCTTTTCATCTTCCTTATCATAGCTGTTAGCCCTTCCTTTCTTAATTGTTTCATTAGTTCAATAATTTCGAGGTCATCCTCTAGAGGAGCTTCCCATTCTGCGTATCCGCAGGAGATGTCAACGGGTGTTGTTGGTATCGCACCAGTTTTGACGAATATTCTAGTTAAGGGGCAGCTACATAAGACTTTAACGGTATTTCTAAATACTTGTTCAGAGTATGTCTTTACATTATATACATTTGGGTGGTTCTTGATGTAGTTCATGTGTTCACTATTTAACTCTTTTATGTCTGCTCGGGCGGTGCAGAATCCGTCGAAATTGATTAGTGACATTATTTTGATCTCTAGGTTTGGATGTTTTCGGGACAAATCTCCTACCCAACAGCCTTTTGGGAGTTGGTGAATTATACGGTACATCCAAAATATTATTCTTTATGCGTTAAAAATATATAGAAGTTTATATCATTACTGAACATGTTCGTATTAACGATATGTATTCACCGTGATGTTTTATTGATTGTATGACTAGGAACATGTTCTTTGTGTTTATGCTCATATGTTTAGCTTTAAGTGTGTCTGCTGTAGCCGTTTACTCACAGTATCCCCAGGATGTAGAGACAGGTTTAGCGTACTTCGTGGGCGATCAATCCTTTGAGAATGGGGGTCCACCCTGCATCTCCTGCCACTCTATAAGGTCTCTTCAAGTTTCGGGGGGAAGTGTAGGGCCCGATTTAAGTAATGTGTTTGTTAAAGGGGAGTATACTGCGTTTGGTAGTGACAAGGTAAAGCTCGAGAGTTACTTATTGAATCCTGATACGCCGACGATGAAGGGGATTTGGGCTTCCTCTCCATTGACTAATACTGAGGCTTCTGCATTGGCTTCACTTTTGCAATATGCTTCGGAGCAAGTTGGTGTGGGGGAGGAGGTTGGGGCTCCAGCATCCCCTATTTATGAGTTGCTGTTTGCGTCCGCGGCTCTCGCTGGTTTAGTTATAGCTTTGCTAGCTTACGTTTTTGTTCTTAGGAGGGGGAAGTGATATGACTGATATTCCGTTGATGAAGATTGGGAAATATATGGTTATAGCTTCGATTATCCTTATTATCATTTTGACGGTTATTTCCTTCGTTCCCCCTAGGAATCCCGATCCCCTTACCATAGTTTATGCAGGAAAAACTGCTGTCGATGGTTGGAAGGTAGCCCAGGATTATGACTGTATGGGTTGTCATACTATAGTGGGAAATGGAGCATATTTTGCACCGGATCTCACTAAAGTATTTGAGGAGCATGGTCCAGCGTGGGTTAGGGCTTTCCTAGATAATCCAGCTAATTTCCCTACCGAGGGGGCTGTTAGAAGATATTTGCCTAGTGGAATGTCCCTAGAGGAATATTATAACAAGTATCCTGAGACTAGGGAAAAAGTTTTAGAGTTCGGAGGAAAGCCTACCTATATGCCTTTTATGCAGTTCTCTAATGACGAGAAGGATGCTTTGACTGCTTGGTTGATGTACTTAAGTGAGATTAATACAAATGGGTGGCCACCCAGCCCCGAGAATAGCTACTCATTTTCTCAGTCCTTCGAGGCAAATATTGATAGATGGCCTGAAAGTTTTGACGCATGGGTTGTATATTGGTTTATAGCTGTAGCATTTACAGCCTTGATACTTTATAGCTTCTTCTATTGGTTATCTAGAGGTGAGTAGCATGGTGGATTATGAAGGTCAAAAGGCGGCTAAACCATTGGTCGCTGTAGCCGTGATTCTGTTTATTGTACAGTTGATCGCTGGGGCATTAATGGCATTCTACATACTGAATCCATACATGTTATCGGGGATAATTAACTTCCAAGTTATCCGTGCCTATCACCTCGATACCTATTTATTCTGGCTATTCGCAGCTACTTTTGCAGTAGTCATCTACCTTGTTCCTATATTGAGTGGGAGGGACTTCCCAAGCTGGATAAAATTAGTGCCATATCTCCTACTTGTAGTAGTTATTGGGGCTTATCTAACATTCCCGTTATTCCAATATGGGACAAACATATGGATTTTTGATCAGCCCCTCTTGGTTGAAGGAAGAGAGTTTGTTGAGATGGGGCGGTTACTAGATATACTTCTCTTCCTAGGTTTCATCATCTTTGCGGTTGCAATACTTAAGACGCTACCACCTCCTAGTAAGTGGAACATACCTATATGGGCTTTGGTTATGGGTGCAGCCGTGGTCTTCTTCCTATATATCCCCGGGAACATATTTATTGCTGATGTGCCACTCAGCGAATACTTCAGATGGTGGACGGTTCATTATTGGGTCGAAGGTGCATTGGAGGTTGCCTATGTTGGTGCCGTGGGTATTGCTCTCATGCTAATGATTCCAGATGAAAGAATTCGACCTATAGTTGAGAAGTATGTCTTTTACGACGTTATCTTGGCAGCTACTTCTGGCATAATCGGCCAAGGGCATCACTATTTTTGGATAGGTACGCCGACCTTCTGGATAATCCTAGGTGGGTTAATCAGCGTTATGGAGGTTATCCCACTTACCCTAATGATAGTAGAGTCATATAGAATAGCTAGAGAACTTGAAGTCGAGAATAGGCCAGCATACTACCACATAACTGGAATAATGTCATTCGGTTTTGTGGGTGTAGCGCTATTTGGCCTTAGTCAAACTTGGCCATGGACAAACTGGTTCGAGCATGGTACCTGGGTTACCCCCTCCCACGGCCATATATGCGCGATGGCGTTTGGTATGGGGGCTTTAGGCCTTATGTATCTTATTACCCCAGGACTTTCGGTTAGGCCTGTTGACGATATTTTCGATACATACGGGCGCCTTGGTTTCTGGTTCCTGTTAGTAGGGACGGTATTCCACTCCGTGTTATTCGCCTTAATGGGTAATGTTGAGATCTTCCATCGATGGATACTCCGTGAGCCTTGGCAGAGTGTTTTCGCCGCCAAGTCGGCCCTTGCACCCTTCCTTCTCTTTAGTGGAGGGCTTATATTTGTGGGCGCTATTTTTACCGCAGGTATTATACTTAGACAGTTATATATACCCCCCGTTGAGGTTGCCGATGGCGGAGTTATGATGTATGTTGCGAGAGCGTTCTTCGGATTTGCTAAATTTTTCTATTATATATCAGTAAATGTTGATAGGATAGTTGCCCCTATATATACACGTCTAGCTTTCTTGGTTAGATGGATTGATAAAGCATTTATCAAGTTGAGCGCACCGATGATGTATAAAGACGGTGGTGTTGAAAAAGGATTCTTCAATACTTTAGATGGTATGCCCATCGTTATCGTCATCGCTGTGGTCTTCTCCTTAATCGCGTCAGCCGGCTTGTGGAGCTTCAGTAGTTATTCGGTAATTGTATTACATAATCCCTTGCTGCCCTATACATTATCTACATTGGGGTATGTAGGTATGGGTATTTGTGCTGTCATTATAGCTGTAAAGCTCGCTAGAGGCGCTTTAAATAAATGATCCCTCCCTATCTCTTTTTATTCCCCATTTGTATATGATATATGTAATGCAAGCTACTATTAGTAATGCAATTAATGATGATGTATCGGTATATACTACTTGGTCTTCTAGGGCGATGATTTTAGTTAGCCCCCAGTATGCATTTAACGCTCCATGTATTCCCGATGCAATTAATATGTTTCTATTGGTCCAGTAAATATATCCTATCAATATACTAACGACTGTTGTAAATAGTGTATACACTAATAAGCTGTATACCATTTGTACGGTCCCCATTCTACTTATATCAAAATTATTATATCTCAAAATAAACATGGCTGGAAAATGCCATCCACCCCATATGATTCCCGTTAGTATCAGAGCCACTAAGTTGTCGAATCTCTCTGCCAATTTTTCTTGGAGGAATCCTCTCCAGCCCACCTCCTCTCCAAAGGCGTAAAATGCGTTTATCGTAATGCTCGCTATATAACCATTTACAAGAATAATCATAATAATAACACTCTGAGGAAGATCTTTGAGTTCACTGGTTATTGGGAGTGGTAGTTCTGATGGAATAACTCCGAAGAAGCTGTATATAATTAGGTAGATCCCTAGAGATAATAGTACTAGAGACGGACTTAGAATGAATGCCGTTATGTTCCTTAGGTTTATTTGCGTCCTAGATTTCAACCACCCTATAAACTTTATTTCTTCTTTTCTCAGCGACAGATATGTGGCTGTTAATGGTGTATACATTCGGAGGAATCCCCATGCCAAAGTAATGGTTACGTATTCTTGGGGGGTAGTACCCTTAAAACTGAGCCCTGATATGTAAAAAATCAGGTCTACTAAAAATCCTAAACTATATGCGAGAAAAATATAGATTAATACTTGATTTTGGATACGGCTTTTTAGTTTTTCATAGTTCATTACTATTTACCTTTCCATTTAGGTTTTCTTTTTTCAAGGAACGCCTTTATGCCTTCTCGGGTGTCCTCTGTCTCGAAAATTTGTTTGAAAAGTTCGGTCTCCACCCTAAGTCCTGTTGAGATGGGTGCCTCAAGGGTATAGTTTATTGCTTGTTTCGCAATTGCGATGTGTATGGGGCTTTTAGAAAGAATCTTTTTCACTATCTGATTCAACTTTTCATATAGTTCCTCTTCCTTGACGACGTGGTTGACCAACCCGGCTCTCGCCATTTCCTCGGCGGAGACGAAGCTTCCAGTATATATCATCTCCCTAGCTTTCTTGTCACCGATTAATCTGGGTAGGTTTTGTGTGCCGCCGCCCCCCGGTATGAGCCCTACTTTTAGTTCGGGCTGACCAAATACGGCTTTTTCTGAGGCTATTACTATATCGCAGTATTGTACTAATTCGAAGCCTCCCCCTATACAATATCCTTTAACTAGTGCTATTACTGGTTTTGGAATATCTCTGATTTTGAGGCCTATGGTTGTTGTTCCATATTGTTTGATGAATTGGTCGAGTTCCTCAATCGATATGTTGAGGAAGTAGTTAAGGTCGGCGCCCGCAGAGAAGTTTTCCCCTTCTCCTCTGATAACTATGACTCTCACATCGTTATCTTTCTCGGCTTTATCAAGCATCTCGATTAATTGTCTCCTCATCTCTATGTCCAATGCATTATATTTACCCGGATTACTTAACGTAATATACGCAACTTGATCTTTGACTTCATACAATACTTTGCCCGGCATCCCCTGTACTCACCCTAGTTTCCTGAGTATCCCTAATTTATCGTTGGCTCTCAGTATCCTTAACTCTCCAGGAGTTGGTGGCTGGGTCTCTGGAACGTCAGGGGGTATATCTATTTCAAAGCCCGTATTCTCGATTATTTGTTCTACAGTGACTCCTGGATGTACACTCTTTAGTCTCATACGCCCCTCTTCATTGAAATCCATAACGCATAGATTGGTCACTACGAGTTGAGGGCCGTTGAAAGGCTTTAGTCCTTTATGGCCTCTGTATGAGTAGAAATCGAGTTTCTCAACGAATACACGTCTGTTGTGTGAGTGGGTCCACAAATATACGTTTTTCGCCCTAGGTAGATATCCCAATCCAATGGTTCCTGGGCCCCTAACCTTTGGTTTTTTCCAGTCCCCTATACAGACAAGATTGAGCCCTCCATAAGGGTCTATCTGCATGCCCCCGGCGAAGAAGAGGTCAATCTTCCCACTCTCCTCCAAGTCGAATACGTCTTCAAATGTTATGAAGGCATCGCATATATCTTTATAAATCATATAGTCGCCCATGTCCCATGGTATTTTTCCTACTGGATTGACTGCATAACCTAGGCTCAGTATAGTTATGTTAGGTGCATATAGTTCTTTAGCCAACATAAGGGACGCTAAAGGCACCCATGAAGCATTTCCAACTATTGTAAGCCAACCATCCTTTATCTCCCTACTAAATACACATGCCATTAATTCCGATGTTGAATACTCTCTTTCCATACTAATCACCCGATTCTGAGGTTATCTAACTTCTCTCGACCAATTTTATCAAGATACTCTCGATGCGTCTTTCCGAGGACATAGTTCTTTAAGTATTCGTTAAATCCATCTTCACTCCTGGCCATCTTCGCATACATTCTTAAGTGTTCTTCATCTCTCACGTATAGTCCATCACTTCCTAGAGGGTGGCATGCAAAATCTATTTCTATAACTCCCTCTACAAGAAAACCTGGTATGCTAACTTCTTTATTCCTCTTCCGGATTTCCTCATGACTTATGAGTTTGTCACATGTCAAGATGACTTTATGGGATGCCTTTGCAAGCATCATATCGGTAGCGACATTCCCTAAATGTATCCCATTTCCATATTCATCTGCATACTGAACATGAATTATTGACAGGCTCGGCTTTATGGGTGGGATTGTGATATATGTTTTTCCATCGTATGGACTGGTAACCTTTTTGTATAGTGGATTTACCCTCGGTAGATCATTATCATAGCCATGTGCTAGCGGGATGAATGGTAATGATGCTGCACCCGCTTTCAATCCGAAGCCCCAGAAGACTTCATCTATTTCAACCACTTCTAATGAGCCCTCTTCTACTTTCCTTCGAAATGAAGGGGCTAACCCCATCTCAGCGAATGTAATGAATGGAGCCATTACTTTGCTTAACTTACCTGCGCCTGCTAATAAATCTACTGGGTATGTGCCCATGAATGAATATAGAGTTAGTCCGCCTATGTCTCTATTTATAATTTCCCTGGCTATCACCGAAGGTGTATTATATGTTAATGCCCCGCCTAAGGCTACATCCATTCCATCCGTTAGGAATTCTTCGAAGACTTCATCTAGTGAGAGAAGCTTTGATCTCATCTAATCACCTTAAATATATGGATTAAGTGCCTAAATATACAAATTTTGGGTCTTTATAAGTTATAATATTTGGAAAGAATTTATATATCTTAGACTCAATTTATATAGATAGTGGATAGATATGGAGACTAGGGTCGGTGAAAAAACTGACTGGAAACGTATGTTTACGGTCTCCCCCGAGCGTATGGAGGAAATTAGAGAACTATACGAGTCGTTAGGTTATCAAGTTAAGTTTGAGAGACCTGACCCTAGCGAGTTTAAAGAAGAATGTGCATCATGTGCAGTTAAGATATGTAATGAATGTTTCGTCGTCTATGTTAAGAAGTAGTGGAGGTGGACGAGGTATAAAGATATTCGTAAAAGCTTTCCCTATCTTTAAAGACTATATGGAGATTGATTTGGCTGAGGGTAGTAAACTTATGGATCTTGTGGATCTGATGATTAGTAAGTATCCGGAGTTCAGAGAGAATTATGCCGATGCGGGTGGAAATCTTGATCTAGATGTGGTTATTATGGTGAATAATAAACAGGTTAGAGATCTCGACTATACATTGAGAGAGGGCGACAGGATATATTTTATTCCTCCCGTTGCTGGGGGTTGATAGCATATTCTTACTCTATATATAGAATTCTGTTGGCAGCTGCATCTGCTATTGCCACGCTGAATCCAGCTATTCTTCTTATTTCTCGGCCTATCATCATAAGTTTATATGCCTTATCTACATCACTTACAGTCTTTATTACCAATCTATCTAATTCGTCCTCTATCTCCCTGATTTTAGGCATTATAGTTGTTACCTTGAATACTCTCTCAAGATCCTTATTTATAAACGACTCTACCGCTAATTTCTGCATCTCTATAGATTTGTCGGAGGCGTTCTTGATCATTTTCTTTAGTTTAACATCTATGTGGTTGTCTCCGAGACTTAGATAATGGCGTGATATGTATATGCTGTGATAGACTATCCTATTTAGATCTCTTGAAGCCAATACATATGATAATAATTCCCTTGTGCTCTTTATTCCCTTTTCTTCCGCTATGGCCGGGTTTATGCTGCATAGGGTAATGTTTCTTATTAGCTTACGATATATTCTTAGCATTTCACTTTCCCTATTGACTACATCCATGGCTAAGCTCAAGTCGCCATTTAGTATTGATTCTATTGATTCTTTATGAGCCGTAACAGCCAGATCATGAAGTTGTATCATCATCTCATCGAGGGATTCGGGGTATACGTTGCTTGGTATCTGGTAGATCAGATACTCTGAGTCGTCCCTTACTATTTCACTGCCAGGCATATCTAGGCGCATATCCCTCATTAGTTGCTTTGCCTTATAATCGACATTCTTTCCCAGCTTAATAGATACTCTGTTAACTCCCTGCATATAATATGTCAAAATCATGTATCTTAAAATCTTCATGTCACCAATTTTATCGAAATCGAGCTCGACACTCCTTTCTTTCTTGATGTTCTCTAGAGGGTATATCCGGAGGGAGTACCCATCTTCATTTAGGAGTAATTTGGAGCCTTTTTCCAAACCGTGTTTCTCGACCCACCACTTGGGGACAGTCAATATATAGCTTCCTTTCTTTATTGATTGCAAATTTCTTATACCTGGTTTCTCGGGAATTATACGACCCATGCCATATAAATTATTCCCAATCATCATTAATATATATAAAAGAATAATTATTATCTACGATTTTATGGGATTGTCTCTAATTATATATTTAGTCAAAAATTTATATAGATAGCCAAAAAATTATATTAATTGGTGGTCTAATGACAGCCTCCACGCAAGCGGCTGGTGGAAAATTGGATTTCAAGGAGTTTGATCAAGCTAGAAGGTACCAGGCTAGGCTTGTCAAGGAATATTATGCCAATATGTATGAGGCCATTAAGAATGGGGCTAAGGTTGCTTATGCCTATGTTATGGCTAATCCAATCGAGTTGTTAATGGTTTTTGATATAGTACCGGTTTATCCTGAAGTTACTAGTCTCCAAATTTCATATAAGGGTGGGGCTCCGGAGTTGATCGGGGCCGCGGAGGAGTTTGGATATTCAACAGATTGCTGTGGGTATGTTAAGATGGGTATTGGAGCATTACTTAAGGGTGGTGATACCGTAATTGGCAAGATTCCTAAACCTGATATATTGTTCTTAGGCTACTCGGGGTGCCAAGTATATATTCATTGGTGGGAACAACTCAAATACATCTTTAAAACACCCGTTATTACTGTGGATGTACCGTATTATAGAGACTTCAATGGACATGTATATAATCATGACATCATCTATGTAACGCGTCAGTTGGAGGATGTTGTTATTCCAAAGTTGGAGGAGATTAGCGGCAAAAGGTTTGATGAGGAGCGTCTAAAGGAGATTGTATACTATTCTAGAGAGGCTTGGAGGTATTGGAGAGAGGCTCTCCATATGGGTAAGTTGGTTCCATCACCTATAGATGCATATTTCGAGGCCATTTACTACATGTCCGTAATTACTTTACTTAGAGGGACTCCTGAAGCTGTGGAGTTCTATAAGTTCCTTGTTGATGAGCTACGAAGGAGGTATGAGGCGGGTGTAGGGCCCACTGAACGTGAAGATTTCAGGATCGTGTTTGAAGGTGTACCTAATTATCCTTTCTTTAGGAGGTTCTGGGGATTGTTCAAGAGGTGGAATGCGAGGGCGGTAGCTTCTACTTATCCTAAAGTCGCTGGCTTGGTGGATGTGGGGGCTTTTAAACTAAATCCTGAGAAACCTATCGAGTCTCTAGCAGAGTATATGATTCATGCATATTGTAACTGGAATATGATTTATAGGTTAAAGTTATTGGAGCAGTATGTTAGGGAATATAAGGCGGATGGTGTTGTTATTCATTCTATTAAGAGTTGCAGGAGCTTCTCGATGGGGCATGGTGACTTAAGGGAATATTTCGTTAAGGAGAAGGATATTCCTGCCCTACTGATCGACTCGGATCATGTAGATCCGAGATACTATGCCGAGGCACAACTACGAAATCGGATTGATGCATTTTTTGAGGAGTTGTCTATTAGGAAGGGGGTGGAGGTTTGATATGGCCAAATATTATGTAGCTGGGATTGATGCTGGGTCAACTTATACGAAGGCGGCTTTGATGGATAATGAGAATAATCTGATTGGGACTGCCATAACCATGACTGGTGTTAGGATTAATGAGGCTGCCGATAAGGTCTTCGAGATGGTTTTAAGTAAGACTGGTGTATCTAAGAAGGATGTTGTATTTGTCGTAGGTACTGGTTATGGCCGGTTCAAAATCACTTTTGGTGACACTCAAGTGACTGAGATTAGCTGTCATGCTAAGGGAGCTCATTTCCTCTTTCCAAATACCCGTACAGTCTTGGATATGGGCGGTCAGGATACCAAGGCAATAAGGATAAATGAGAAAGGGGAAGTTATTGACTTCGTTATGAATGATAAGTGTGCTGCTGGTACGGGTAGGTTCATTGAGGGTGCTGCAAAGGCATTAGGTCTCGAGTTGAGCCAAGTTGGGCCAATCTCATTAACATCGAAGAATCCAACTAAGATTAGTAGTACTTGTGCTGTCTTTGCTGAGAGTGAGGTGCTCGAGCAACTTGCATGGGGTCATAGTATAGAGGATATATTATATGGTGTCCATCTCTCGATAGCGAACAGATCTATTGGATTGTTGAGGCGAGTGGGCATAGTCCCTGAAATTACTTTTACTGGTGGGGTTTCCCTAAATGATGGTATGGCGAAAGCATTGGAGGAGCTACTTAAGATGAAGATTAACCGGAGTCCTCTAACAATGTATTGTGGTGCCATTGGGGCAGCTCTCTTTGCTAATGAGAAGGTTATGATTAGGCAGAAGGTGGTCTAGGGGATGGTGATCGGAGTGGTTTATACGGTTGGTATAGATGTGGGGACTAGAAATACCAAGATTGCCGTTATGGAGGATGGGAATAAGCTCATTTATACTGGTTTTAGGAAGACTGGTTATGACTTCAACAAGGCGGCCCACGAGATTTTTAAAGAGGCTCTTGTTGCTACGGGTCTAAATGAAAATGATGTAGATTATATAGTTGCCACGGGTTTCGGAAGATATAGGGTCGACTTTAGGGATATAAATGTTACTGACATTACTTCCTCAGCTAGGGGTGCACACCTACTCTTCCCAAAAACAAGGTGTGTTTTGGATATCGGTGCAGGAAACACTAGGGTCAGTAAGATTGATGAGAGAGGTAGGGTAATTAAGTTTGCTTCTACCGAGAAGTGTGCGGCTGGCGGTGGCGGCTTTCTGGAGAAAATCGCTTACTATACTGGGTTTAAGATTGAAGAGATCGGTAAAGTGGCTGTTAAGTCTGCCAATCCCGTTGAGATATCTACTGTGTGTAGTGTCTTGGCTGAGTCGGAGGTTATTAATTTGATTACACAGGATGTTCCGATGGAGGATATCTTAATGGGGGCTCACTTGAGCATAGTGGGTAGGGTAATAACAACGCTTAAGCGAGTTGGTCTAGAGCCCGAATTGACTTTAACTGGTGGGCTAGTTTTAAACCCCGCTATAGTTAAAGCATTAGAGAGTAAGTTAAGTATGAAGGTTAATGCCTCTAAGGATCTTTATTATGCGAGTGCAATTGGTGCAGCTCGCCTCGGTTATATTAGGATGTTGAAGAAGGGGCTGGTGAGGAGCTGATGAGTAGGGTTACTTCTCCCACATCTACTTTTGAGATTTTTAAGCAGTGGTATGAGGATTCCTTTACCGACTTTAGGCTAGTTAGCGAATGGAAAGATATCAACGCAGGATTCGCCTTGGGATACTTCCCGGTATACTTCCCTGTTGAGATAGCGGATGCATTTAATATGTTGCCAGTCGCCTTGTACGGAGCAGAGGGCCGTATTAATTTGGACATAGCAATTGCGCATACTCAGTCATTCGTTTGTACAATATGTAAGAGTGTATTTCAATTGGGTGCTGAGAATAGATTGAAGGCTTTTGATATTCTTGCTTTTTCCAATATATGTGATGTGGCCCGTAACCTCTCGGGTATAATGAAGCGGAATTTGAAGGATCAAGAGATAATATACCTGCACTTCCCTATACATAATGATACTGAATTGGCCATCAAGTATCTGGTAGATGAATATAAGAGACTGATAAGGGTAATTGAGGAACGAACTGGAGAGAAATTCGATGAGGAGAAGTTAAGAAGGAGCATTAAACTACATAATGAAAAACGAGCGTTAATTGGTAAGTTGATGAGTTTGAGGAGAGATAAGCCTTGGTTGGTCCCCTTCACTGAGTTCTATGTGGTCACTAAAGCCAGTTCGATAATGCCTGTTAATATGTTCAATCGACTTATTAAAAAATATATTGATGAGGTTAAGAAGAGGAAGGTGAGGCCGGCGGATAGGCTTAGGATTCTTGTAAAGGGTAACTTCTGTGAACAGCCTCCATTAATGTATATGAAGACTATTGAGGATGCTGGATCATATATTATAGAAGATGAGTCTCTAGTAGGTCAATACTGGATAGGGCAGATAAATCTTGACGGGGACCCTGTGCTTGAATTGGCTCGTGCATATGTTACTAATCAAACGCCTCTTACAGTGAGGTTTCACCCCTCAATTGATAAGCAGGAGTATATTAAGCGGGAGATCAAGGAGAAGAAGGCTGAGGGAGTTCTCTTTTTGTCTCCTAAGTTCTGTGAGCCAAGCTTGTATGATTATGTTATCTATAAGAAGGCACTGGATGAACTCCACTTCCCATACCTCCATCTAGAGTATGAGGAGACGACCTCAAGTTATGAGCATTTAAGGACTATGGTAGAGACATTCGTTGAATCGATCATGTTCGATTGAAGACTTGCTGTGACATATGTAAAAGTACTTTATCATCGTGTAAAGTCTATATTTTTAACTATGTTAAATCTATAATAAGCAAATTAAATATATAATTTAGACCCTAAATATATTAATTATTAGTATCAAAGTTCTACGGTGATTTGATGAAGGTCGAGAGCTGGATTTTTCAACCAGAGTACGAGTGTATGAGGAGGGATGAACTCACTAAGCTGCAGGAGGAGCGTCTGAGGAAGCTGGTTAGGTATTGTTATGAGAATTCTCCGTTTTATCGTAAGAGATTTAAAGAGGCTGGGTTGGACCCCGATGACATCAAGACCCTCGATGATCTACACAAGATTCCATTTACTACTAAGGATGATATGAGGGAAGCATATCCATATGGAATGCTTGCTACGAGTATCGATAACGTTCTGGAGATTCATGCCAGCTCAGGTACTACAGGTAAGCCCACCACGACGTTCTACTCACAACATGATATTGATATATGGAGCGAGGTTATGGCTAGAATCTATGCTTCTGCTGGAGCCAAGAAGGGTGACATTATACATAATGCATATGGTTATGGACTGTTTACTGGTGGACTGGGTTTCCATTATGGTGCGTTGAAGTTAGGGGCGGCTGTTGTACCTGTTTCATCGGGGGGTACAGAGAGGCAGCTTTTCTTAGCCAAGGAGCTTGGTACTACTATACTTTGCTGTACTCCTACTTATGCAATGTATCTAGCTGAGTACGCTAGGACAAAGCTCGGTTGGGATCCCGTTAAGGAGCTTAAGTGGAAGAGTGGGATATTTGGTGCTGAACCATGGAGTGAGAAGTTGAGGGAGCGGATTCAGGAGGAGCTTGGTCTGGAGGCTTTTGACATATATGGCTTATCTGAGATCATCGGTCCTGGCGTCTCGGTTGAGTGTAGTGAACATGATGGGCTACATATATATGAGGACCATTTCTTGGTGGAGATTATAGACCCTGCTACTGGTGAACCTGTCGAGGAGGGTGAGGTCGGTGAATTGGTTATCACGACATTGACTAAAGAGGCTATGCCGCTTCTTAGGTATAGGACTGGGGACTTAACTACTTGGACCACTGAGGAATGTAGCTGTGGCAGGCGCATTGGGCGTATGGGTAGAATACTGGGTAGGGCTGATGATATGGTGAAAGTAAGGGGTGTAAAGTTCTGGCCTAAAGCGTTGGAAGAGGCTATACTTAGTGTTGAGGGTGCCTCTGGACACTTTATCGCAAAGATTGAGCGACCTAAGATCATGGATATATTGACGATTGAGGTGGAGCCCGATCCCGAGGTATACGAGATGGTTAAAGGTGACCTGAGCAAGCTTGAACCTCTACGTAAGAAGATTATAGATAGGGTTAGGAATGCTATTGGTGTTACACCCAATGTAGTACTCAAACCTGTGGGCAGTGTACAGAGGTTCACTGGGAAGGCCAAGAGAGTAATAGACTTAAGAAAGTTGAATGAGTAATCTTATCTCCCTTTTTTATTTAGGTGTTTTTGATGCTTAAGGTTGAGAATTTAACAAAGAAGTTTGGGGAATTGGTTGCTCTTAACAACGTGAATCTTGAGGTTGGGGAAGGAGAGTGTAGAGGGATAATTGGGCCTAACGGAGCTGGTAAGACGACACTCTTCAATGTTATATCGGGTTTTTTGAAGCCTACTTCTGGTAGAGTCTATTTTAATGGTATGGATGTTACTGGATTGAGGCCATATAAACTTGTTAGTATGGGTATGGTAAGGACATTTCAGATAGTAAGGGTGTTTAAGAACTTAACTGTCTATCAGAATTTCCAAGTTGTGTTGGATGATCCCGATGAGTTAATTAAGGAAATGGGTTTATGGGATAAGCGTAATTACAAGGCGGTGGATCTTCCTTTTGGGGAGTTGAGGAGGTTGAGTATTGGTTTGGCGTTGGCTATGAATCCGAGGCTCCTATTGTTGGATGAGCCTTTTTCGGGATTAAGTCCTAAGGAGTCCATGGATCTCGTTGAAGTTATTAAGGGTCTCCATGAGCGTGGTGTGACTCTGGTGGTTATTGAGCACAAGCTCAAGGAGTTATTTACATTGGCTGATAAGGTAACTGTTCTTAGTAGTGGGCGAGTTATTTTCGAAGGTTCCCCTGATGAGGTGGTTAATGATTCTAGGGTTATCGAGGCTTATTTAGGTACTGGTTGAGTGTAAATGTATTTAGGTATTCATGATTATTCGTTTCGGAGTGTGGGTATGGGTATGAGAGTATTGGATATAGATGATCTTAAGGCCTATTATGGTAAGGCGATTGTCCTTCGGGGGATAGATATTTTTATTGATGAAGGTGAGACTGTAGCCATTCTTGGGCCAAATGGTGCTGGTAAGACGACCTTGTTAAAGAGTATATTGGGGCTTGTTCATACCGAGGGTAGTATCACTTTTATGGGTAGGGATATAACACGATTGAAGACTAATGAACGTATTAAACTAGGTATCGCCATTTGCCCTGAGGGGAGGCATTTATTCCCTAATATGAGTGTCGAGGATAACTTGATTCTAGGATCTAGGGGTAATGAGTATAAGGATCGTCTTGAGTTTGTCTATAGTTTGTTTCCTGAGATTAAGAGACGAAGGCGTAATATGTGTAAGAATTTGAGTGGTGGGGAGCAGCAGATGGTGGCTATTGGTAGAGCTTTAATGGCGGAGCCTAAACTACTCTTGATGGATGAGCCTTCAATGGGTTTAGCACCTATTGTTATTAATAGGATTAGGGATGCATTATTGAGGATTAGGGAGGAGACTAAGCTTAATATTCTAATGGTGGAGCAGAACATTAAGTTAGCGTTTGAGGTCTCTGATAGGATTTATGTATTGGTTAAGGGCGACATCGTTGGTGAGGGTACTACCGATTCGCTTAGGGGGCTTGAGAAACAGTATTTTGAACAGATTTAGGAATGGATAATTAAAAAGAAATTATTGCTAGATAGTTAGGTATAGTTTCCTTAACCTCTCATAAATGCCGTGTGGCATTGTTATAGCTATTACTATTAGCAAGAGATATAGCACTATATCGTCGTTAATTGGTATGGTCGGTGGAATAAATGGTACTAGGTATACCTTGAGAACCCAGTATTTCAAAAGGTATATTAGGAATCCTCCGATTATCGGTCCAATTATGCTGCCTAATCCGCCTATGACTACGGCTAAGATTATAAGGAGCATGAGAGGGACGTCAAATAAGTCTGGTGATACTGTGACTCTGTAGTGGACGAGTAATGCACCTGATAGTCCCGCGAAGAATGAGCTGACAGCCATTGCGAACACTTTGTATAGATATATGTTTATTCCAAGTGATTCAGCTAGTGTATTGTCTTCCCTTATTGCTATTAGGGTTAGGCCTAACTTGCTATTCTTTATTCCGTACATCACTAAGATACATATAGCCATGAAGACCAAAGTCACTATGTATTTTCCTAGCGTGTCTTGGGCAACAGCTCTGCCCAAGCCGACTGAGAATCCTTCTTCACCTCCAAACAGTTCTTTGAAGACGTAGGTTGCCTTGATGAATAATAGTGGGAGTATCGCTGTAACTAATGCGAAGTACCATCCCTTTAGCCTTAGAGTAATTAGGCCTATAAGGATTCCTACTATGGCTGCAATAATGCCTCCAACGAGTATAGTTAGTGGGATGGGTAGCTGGGGTAGTGTAGCCAAGGGGCTTAGGAATGTTTTTTCGAAGCGCTGAGGGACATTTAGCAATGCTGTAACGTATCCACCTACACCTATAAATATTGTGTGGCCGAGGTTTACCTCGCCTACTAAGCCTGTCATAAAGTCCCAACTTACTGAGAATACTATGAATATGAAGGTTAATCCTAGTATGTATAGTAGGGTCTCGGGAAGGAATATAGGTATTACCGCCATGACCATCATGAATCCGATAAGATACGATAATTCATTGGTCTTGATTCTCCAATATCTCGTTATCTTTTTCACTCTTCCACCCCGAATAGACCAGTTGGCCTTATAATTAGGATTACGATGATAATTGCTAGAGCTATGAATTCGGACCATCTGGCCCCGAGGAGAGTTGTGGTTGCTATGTAAATGAAGCCTATTATGAATGATGATATTATGCTTCCTTTAACGCTTCCAAGCCCACCAAGTATTACTATTGAGAAGGCGAGTATGAGTGAGTTGAGTATTTGAAATGGATTAGCGGTATACATTTGGGAATATAGGATTCCGCTTAATGCGGCGAGTATCGCCGATATAAATATGGTGACGGCGAATATCTTATTGACGTCTAGACCTATTAATATTGCTCCTTCTGGGTCCTGGGATGCTGCATTGATCTCCTTACCCATTCTTGTTTTATCAATGAATAGCCAGAGCGCTAATATCGTGGCTAGTGATATTGCGAGTATTAATATTCTAAGTAGTGATATTGCCACTCCTCCTACACTTATTGTGCCTGTGATCAGTTCTGGGTATGAGAACCCAAATTCTCCAAATGTTAATAGGATTACTTGTTCGACTAGTAGGGCTAGGGCTAGAGTGACTATAATGGTCATAACTTCATTTTTTATGACTGGATGTATTATGGTTATGTATGTTGCGACAGCAAATATTCCGACTAATAGGATGCTAATAAGAGAGGCTATAAGTGGGTCTAGATTTAGCTGTTGGATTAGATATATTCCTATATATGCCCCCATCATGAAGAACGCTCCATGGGAAAAGTTCAGTATTCTTGATACCCCGAAGATGAGTGTGAACCCAGAGGATATGAGTGCGAGGATCCCGCCAAACGTCGCTCCATACAAGAATATGGTCATTAGAGTGTTTATGTCACCCATTTAATATCCCCAACACCATACATTAAAATCGATTAAGTGAATTCGCTTTATAAAGAGTGTGTATAAATAAAAAATTATGGTGGATGTTTAGAACCATGGAGGTTCAATCATTTCTGCGTTCTTTATCTTACCTCTAATTACATATTGTTTTCCTCCTTGCCACTGTGATATCCAGTTCCTAACGTAGTTGTCTCCCCATACTAGGTCATGATCAAACTTGTTCTCATCGCCTGGTGGGTAGAATGCTATAGTTCGGGTTAGATCAATCGGATTATCAGGGTTGAATTTCTCAAGGTATTGTACTACAACATCGGGGTCGAATGGGTTCTCGACCCCATCATCATGAGCCATCTCAACAACCTTCTTAAATAGATATACCGCGTCGTATGCTCCAAATCCTTGATGGGCTTCTGGTGGATGCCCGTATGCCTCTTCATAGTTCTTTATGAATTTCTCACACATCGTCGTGGGTGGGGCTGTATTAACGACTCCACCATCTGCTAGGAATATGTATCCCTCAGCTGCTCCTCCTGTTGCTTCGTAGAATCCAAGGTCTAGTGCAGCTAAGTCATGTCCTGCGAGTAGGATAGGGAGCTTAAGGTTCGCCCACTGCTTGACTAATACGTCTCCAGTGCCGGCGATAGCTAGGATGGGCACTACCACCTGTACACCCATGTCATGAGCCTCTACCAAAAGAGGCTCGTATTCAGAGTATCCCCTACCCACCTTTGCATCCTTAGCAATTGTTATACCTCTCTTATCCAGTTCTGGCTGTAGGTAACTCATGACAGCATCGGTCCAGATGTGCTCATCCCTTATTATATATATCTTGCTAACATCATATCCCTTTTCTTCCAGCATGTCAAACATGTCTGCCAAGTCCCATGCGAAGGTTGCACCATTGTTCTGTGTTATCCTAAACCAGTATTTATACTTGTCATATTCCTCGTGTACCTTGGCTGGGTGTCCAGGTGAGGATGCATCCGCTAGGAAAGGTACTTTAAGCTCTGCCATAGGCTCCATCATAGCGTTCATTATTCCGCTGGAGAAACCTCCTGTCATAAAGTCTGCTTTTTCTACCGTGACTAGCCTCCTAAATTCTGATACGGCCACATCTGGATTAAGTTTGGTGTCGCCCACTACCAACCTGACCGTCATATCGAGTATTCCGCCAGCTTGATTGATCTCTCTTACGGCCAGTTCAGCTGCATTTCTCTGTACCATTCCTTGTTTAGTCGCCATTGGGGCAATTACACCTATTACTACTTCTGTCTTTGATGGTTTGGTTGGGGCTGGTGCCCTACCCATCATTCCTGCGTAGTATCCCACTCCTGCACCGACTACGAATGATACACCTGCTGTTGCTGCTAGTTTCAGGAATTCCCTCCTACTAACTTGCCCTGCCTCCTCAGACATATATAATCACAATATAAAATATAGTATTTAGACTATATATATTTATTTAAAGAATTATTTATATAGATTGATACCTTACTTTATACATAGT
>JALTTZ010000004.1 GCA_027047855.1 Nitrososphaeria archaeon | reverse complement strand
TAAGAGACAGACTTAGAGAGATGGGAATCATTCTAGAAGATAAGGGAAGAGAAACAACCTACTACCTAGAATAACATCAGGCTATAAGGCATCGTAAAGGCCATAGTCTAAGTCGAATTCTAAGTTATACAGCAATTCTAGTAGTCCATAATCTCCTATAACAACACCATATTCAATAAGAATGTCGACCAGCTCTGGATCTGCAACTAAACTAGCTAGAATATATTCAGTGAAGATACTATCCATTATTCATACCCCCCATTGTGAAAGTATTCAGATTAATTATATAAGCATATACCTTGAAAGAAATTATCGACGCAAATTCTCTAGGACGGCCTTCACTAGAATGGGAAATATTACCGATGCTTCACCCCAGATAGATACCTCTTTACCAGTCGGACGGACCTTCCCCCATGTAATTGCTTCGGATAGCCTAGCACCAGTTAACGATCCATCCAGCTCAACCCCAGTAGTTATCTGAATGGCTATGTCCAACCCACCCCTAAATTGATTCCACCACAACAAATGATGCTTTGATATACCGCCACCAATAATAATAGCCCCAGTTTTCCTAGCCTCAAACACCGCATCACTAAGTAACTTCTCATCTCTATATAGATCTAATCTAAAATCTTTATGGAATTGTTGAAACAGCCAAATCTGATAGCCCACTGCACCATCATAGGGACCTGGAACAATAATTGGGACCTTGTTTTTATGTGCCCAATATAAAATAGAGTCTGGTTTCAATTGTTCACCCATTCTCCAACTTAGTTCATAAGTTGATATGCCTCTTACGCCCTCCTTATAAATAGACTCAAGTAAAGGCCGCATAAAATTCTCAATAGCAACTCCATAACTATCCCTAGGAACCAACACATTGCCCAACCTATGAATGTTCTTTTTATGTAACTCCACATCATCCATATAGAAGTTACCAACGTAATATTTATCTAGAGTTCGAGCTATATCATGATCCCAAGTACCGCATGTTGTTATGACATAATCAACCAGCTTAGCTTCAACCAACTTCCTAAATACACCACGGAGCCCTGTGGCAACTAAATCCGCAGGAAAACTGATAAAAACTGTATACTCACCGTTAAACATTTCACTCATAAGTTTATATGCCTCACCGATTTTGGGAGCCATAAAACCTCCAGCATTACAATAACTCTCCAATAACTCCCCAAATCCTTTTATAGAATCCAAATCGATGTCTGACACTTCCCTATCCAACATATCCAACCACCTACATATACTATAGAATCATCAATTCAGTAGACAAAGAATTCAATATTTTAGCCCCTTCCTCAGTAACCAAAACATCATTCTCGATTCTAACACCTCCAACATCCTTTATATAAATACCGGGCTCGATAGTGACCACCATATTCTCAACCAAGACATCATTAGATTTACTTGACAACCTTGGATCCTCATGAATCTCTAACCCAATTCCATGTCCAGTTGAATGTATAAAATACTTCCCATAACCTGACTTTTCTATATATTTCCTCGCAGCACCATCAACATCCTTAGCATTTACACCAACTTCTATCTTATCAATTGCTCGATATAGGGCTTCCTCAACAACTTCATATATCTTTTTTATTTCAGGCTCCACACGACGAACAAAAAATGTCCTAGTAACATCCCCCCAGTATCCCTCATAAGCTGCTACAAAATCAAGTGTAACCGGATCCCCGCTTGATATAACTTTATCAGTTGCACGCCCATGAGGAAAAGCAGATCTGTGGCCAGAGGCAACTATTAAGTCACTATAAACTTTATCTGCGCCCCTCCCATAGAAATACACTATAATCTCCTTAGCTATAGACTTCTCAGTTATCCCCTCATTCAAGATGTCAATCGCGTGCCTTATGCCATCCTCAACCAGCCTAACAGCTTTGTTAATTAACGAAAGCTCTCTATTTGTTTTGATAGTCCTCGCCGTCTTCAGAATATTATCGCAATTATCTATGTTTGAATCAATGAACGATTTAAATTTCTCGTACTGGATGTGGGAGATATAACTGTAAGGTAAGCCAACACGCCCCTCAACCAACTTAGCTGTAGCTTCCACCAACGAACCGGCCCGTATCCACTCCGGCCCCTCCCCCTCACCATACTTATATACATGATCCACCCAAGTTATCTTCTTGGCTCTCTCATACTCCATCGGAGGTACCACCAAATATATCTCCCCAGCCCTAGATAAAATACAGGAAGAATAATCAACTTGTGAACCGACCAGATAACGCAGATTAATTGGATCAAAAACGATTACATAATCTAAGTTATGTTCATCCATTAGACCTACGATTCTATTTATACGCTCAAAGTCTCGCTCCATTTTAGTTAAATAATATTTCATCTAAAATTTAAATTCATGAATCTTAGCGAAATGCAGCAAATAATTAAGGAGATATACATTCACCACGATTCACGAAGAGGAATACTAAAGACTCTCGAATGGTTCCTAAGCGAGGTAAATGAACTCAAAGCTGCAATACAAAACAGGGATATTCCCAACATAAAAGAAGAGGCAGCGGATACATTAGCTTGGTTACTGAGTCTCCTCAACCTACTAAACATAAATCTTGAAGAGGCATTTCTGGAGAAATACAATAATAAGTGCCCAAGATGCGGAGCAAAGCCGTGTAAGTGTATATACAGAGAAGGCCCTACCTAGTTGAATTACTCAGAATTTTCATAATATCAGCCAGTCGTTATCTGTACATCCTCAACAGCCATATATGGAACATTGGCAACGATTGGCGTATCCCACCATTTTACCCATACCGAATCCTCAGCGAAACCAATCACGTCATTAAACATCCTAACTATATTATCACTTATTCTACATCCATATACAGCCTCTGTTAACTCACCATTCTTAATAACTAATGCGACATCCCTCTGAATCGTGGAAAAATCACCTTTAATGTAATTCTGGAATCTTGTATACCATACATTAGTAATGTAAATACCATCCTTAACATCTATAGCCAAACCACCGAAAGAGGATGTTGAATTAGGTTTAAGCATAAGACTGTGTGGCCTCGGATTAATCCTACCAGCATGTCCAGTTGATTTAACACCATACAGATTTGCAGTCGCTAAATTATAGAGATAGGTCTTTAAAACACCATTCTCAATAATCAAGACATCACTAGTCGGAATACCTTCTTCATCGAAAGGAGCTGCACCAGGGTTATTTGGCTCTAATGCATTATCGAATATGGATATACTCTCACTTAGAACCTCCTCTCCCAATTTACCCACAAAAGGACTATGCTGAATATGTACGTTATACGCTGAGAAGCCATTACTTAAATAATAGAGCAAATTAGCTACAACGGTGGGCGACAATATAACATTATATTTACCCGGTTCAATCTTATTTGCCTTACTAACGCGTCTAATTAGATTAAATGCCTCGATAAAGCCTTCATCAATGTCAATATCCTTGAGACTTATCGATTCCCTGTTGAAGACTGAACTTACATACTGCTTCTTAAATAAACGGACATTTATATTCACATTGCTTTTTTTATACTCTCCCTCCCCGCCGAAAGATGTGTAGACCATATGTTTAATCCTATTAATTTTTATGGCTCCAGCAACCGATTCAAGTTTATATCTCTTGCCATATTTTACCAAGTCTTTAACCATTTCCAAAGCAGTGTCCACAGAGATATCCTCCGAGTAGATATTAGGAATAATACTGTAGTTTATCCTATCCTCTGGAATATATGGATACATAGACGCAGGAGGAATGTAATCTACTGCCTTCAAAATTTTGTCGATAGCTTCCTTGGCCTTCTCGAACTCCATAACATGAATATCCGTATAGAGTCTCCTTCGCTTGTAACCAATATCTATTCCTATGAAAGATTTATCATGAGTCCTAAGTATATCCAGATTATTATTTGAAAAACGAATGATATCACTTATCACTTTATAACCATTAATAATAACAAAATCTACCCCTAATTTATTCAAATACGACATCAATCTATCCATCAATTCCTCTATATACAGAGAATGGAGTTCCACACAATGACACCCCACAACAAAAAATATTATAATTTAACGGACCGCATTAAATATAGATTACTTAACCAAACCTAAAGTTACTATACCGACATTTTATTCTCTCCTTATCACCCTTATATTTCGGAATCGGAGGGGAGGGCCGCCCATCCATACTGGAACAATCTGCATAGGATCCCCTTTGCCGCACCTTCCTGGATAAAAACGAACTGTATCACCAACACCATCCAAATTGTTGAGTAGTTCGAATGTATTGGTCTCAATAATTGGTGCCTTAATGGGTACAGTGATCTCTCCATTATCTATGGCATAAGCCTCTAAACCAGTATACCTTTGGTTAATTCGATAATCATCTATATTCCACTCCATAAAACTCTTCACATAAATTCCATGGGCCACGTCCTCTATCAATTCTTCGAATGAATAGTCACCAGAATCAAAAAATGTATTACCCATCCGGACAATCGGTTCTTTATCATAACCACCGGCTCTTGCAGCCCCATTGCTCTCGACATTAAGCATAGAAGCCGTGAGCCTATTATGCAAAAATTCATTTACAACACCTTCCTTTATCAAAACTCTACGACGACTTTTGACACCCTCATCGTCATAGTAATAAAAACCATATGAACCAGGTATAGTTGGATCATCAATTACAGTTACCATACTGCTACCAATACGCGTACCAATAGAATCGGGCTCTAAGTATGAACCTCCAGCTTGGGCGAATTCCCTACCCAAAATTCTGTCCGCCTCAAATGGATGGCCAACCGCTTCATGAGCAATAATCCCTGCAACCTCACTATCGACAACCAAATCCAACCTACCAGTGGGGCTCCCCACACCATCAACCAAAACCCTATCCATACCAATCAATAATTCTCTAAATTCATCCATCACACCGCCATTCCATATCGTCTCCAAACCGCCGGAGCCCCCATATTCACCAAACTTCTGTAAAGTATCCGCCCCATACTTAGCGGTCACCATATAGAAAACACTTACTCTAGGAATTTTCGAACTAATATATACATTAACCGAGTTCATATACACGGTAACATCCAAGACCCGTCTAAGTGTCAGAAGCCTACTTGGAAACCTACACCTAAAATTATTCGATTCCACTAACTCATCAATATCCTTTAACATCCGAACTTTATCCTCGATCGGAGAATAATCCCAAGGGCTCTTCTCCTCAAGAAAATAATCCACATCAACAGGTTCAAATGCCTCCTCATCAACATCAAAAGACGATAACCCGGCCCCTACCCTAGCCTTGGAGACCGCCTCCTCAACAAGCTTCTCAACATAACCCCTACTAGCAATATTTGTTGAAGCTAAACCATAAACACCATCAACCAAAACAGTCAGCGAGAAGCCATATTCATACTTATTAAAAACACCATCCAATTCACGATTACGCATAACAATACCTTCTTCACTCTTTGAAAAATACCTTATCTCCGCAAAATCAGCCCCTTGCTCAATAGCATAATTAATGGCATAACGCATTAGAGATTCCGGCGAGACCATAGCCAAGTCCCCTAACCAAAAACAATATTATTTAATCCATAATTAATTAATTCTAATAACCGCAGAAAATAATTAAGTAGAAAAGGTGAAAAAATGCTTAACATAAACCCAAATAAATGGGCAAGAATAAGGAAATATCATCTAGAAAGATATACAAGAGCTTTAAGAAAAGGGCAAGTAGATAAACCAATAATCCCACTACTAAACCTACTTAATCGAATAGATGATGACATCGTTACCACAAGCAGCTGCTATGGAAGGATACTACTACTCAAGACAAAGAATATCGGTGAAAAAAGCATAGAGAACATATATAAAAAATGGCACCATCCAGCCGACATAAATGAAATATGGAGGGTAATAGAAGAATATAATGATCCAGATCTTCTTTGGCTACTCCTCCAAAGCACAATAATACACATAAAGTGCCGGACACTAGAGAAAGCAGTATGGATTAGAAACATGAGTATCCAAGCAGGATACAAATACTCTAAAATCTTGTCAATATCAGAAAAGGGGATTACAGTTGAAATAAGTGGAACAGAAAGACTAAATATGCCAATAAAGAAAGGCTCGATCCTTTATATAAATCCAGAAA
>JALTTZ010000003.1 GCA_027047855.1 Nitrososphaeria archaeon | reverse complement strand
TATTTCATGTCCTGCCAATAAGAGCTATACACATAGAGCAGTATTTGTTGCGTCTTTAACAAAAGGAACAAGCATAATTGAAAATGTTTTAAGATCAGCTGACATCAATGCAACAATTTTGGCATGTAAGAATTTTGGTGCTCAGATAAGTGAACAAGATACCACACTTGAAATTAAAAATGAGAATAATAGATATATAATAAGATATGTAGTTGATATATAGCAGCGGGATAGAAATTTAATTATTATGCATGAAAACTCCCTCCAAAAATTAAAACCCTCTATTCTGCCTATTATAGGTGGTATATCAACCTTGTTGATATTCCTTCCATTTTATTCCCTTAGAATTCTTACACCGAGCCAGTTAACGGGATATATTTTCTTAGGAGGGGGCCGCCTTTCCAGCAATCTTTATAAATACCTACTTATAACCCGCCCAAATATAATTATCTACACATTAAGTGTCTTTCTGCCGGTAGATTACTATACGATTATATACATAACCGCGTTAGCTTTAATACCTATATTAACTACGTTCTATATTTTGAAAACAGGTTATAATGTAGAGATAATCCCTCTTTTTGCATACTCACTATTATTAGGAGACCCATTGACACCCGCATTATATTTAGTCTCAAAATTATCCACCTCTTTATTAGTTAAAAATCTATCTGAAATGAGCTTGGTTCTTAGCAACCCTGAGTATGGAGTAGTTCTGGCATTTAAAAAGGGAAAAAATCTCAAGAGTCAAGTATTACTGATATCGTTCGGCGTTACAGGCATATTATTTTCACTTCAAGAATTTGGAATATATTTCTTATATAACTACAATCAAGTATTCATTATAATACCATACTTAGGGGCACTCATTATTAAGATTGCAAAGATTGCCTTGGATTCAGAAGGAGGATTAAGCTTATACAAAATACTATTATTAGTCTTCTCTCCAATTAATCCTCAAGTTTTGTACCTAGATCCGTACGAAGAAGAAGTGAAGTCACGAGATACAGGTGTGCGAAGCAGTTTCTTACAAGGATTAATTTTCTTGATCCTATTTCTCAGCATAACTTCCACAGCTACTTTAAGCATAACATCTCAAGCAACAGCTATTGAATATAACCCCGGTGTGGATCGCTTCGTAACTACCCATATACCTGATGGAGCGACTGTCCTCACCATAAATCTAGACAGAAGCATCGACGCTATTCTTAAAAGACATGCCACAACAATCTCTCTCCAGAACATAGACTACGAATGGAATTGGAGCGACTATACTGAAGTCAGGAACAACTTCGAATTTATTATAGATATATCTAGACATAAACAGATTAAATATATAATACTAGAGAAGAGGGTAGGAAAGGTTCCCTATTGGCCACCACTAAATGAATTTTCCACATATAAATACTACCTTGATCCACTCCAAGACAAAGAATTAATCATAATGAAGAATAATTTTGTACCTAGCAATCTATCAATATATGTCATAGATGATATTCAGACAACCAATAACACGATAAACTTAATTCATCAATATCAAAAATATTGGACAAACAACTCTAAGACCAACTTGATGGTGGAAAATAACGGAATTACGATCCAATCAACAAATCCATATCAGATATACATTTGGTTCATAAATCCATTATACAAAACATCATTAGAGAAAGGGGCTTCACTTGCAATAAAAATGGCTGAAGCGAAGCAAGGGGAAAATAAGCGCTTAAACAATATCCAATTATATTTAAGTAGCCAAGAAAAACTCGGTGAACCTTATCTAACCCTTAGCAACGTAGATGCAGAAGGCCTCTATATTATTGAGTTGGATGGAGAAAATAATCTGTCAAAATATACCTATGTAATTCTAAAGATAGATGGGAGTATCCCTATATCCATAGAAAAGATCATAGTTTTCCCTACAAGACTCTCCGAAGAGGTATCAACGATCCTAACAAACGACGGACTAATTTTAACAAACAGATTTAAGGATGTTCAAATCAGACTGATTAAAGTCGTAGACTATTTGCCCAGTTTGCCAGACACCTTTATATTAGAGCCATCAACCACAAGTAGCTTTTCACTGATCTCCACCTTCACCACTTATATATTTCCAATATACATTTTGGCCGGATTAATGGGATATTTATGCACTGAACTGCGTGGAAACAAAGGACCGAAGAGAGTTTCACCCCGAGAACCTACATACATCGTGACACAACCAATTAATGGGATCACATTATATTTTTCCATCATTTTACTAATGCCTATATTATATTATATTTTGCATAATCCTGAGAGTCTCTTGGTAGGTTGGATAGGGGCAGGAGGTTTCATATATTATTTCCTAATGATAATGCCAATATTAACAGCATACATCCCGACACTGAATAAATTGGACAGACATAATTTGCTCTTAACTCATATAGCGTTCACATCGCTAGCACTGACTACAAGCCTGATCATTAAGAACTTTATCGTGAACACGGTGTTATTAGATAAGTTATACACTTATTGGCATGTTTCATCGGCACATTCATCGGTAGACTATCTCTCATTCGGTGTCTTTTTCCTACTAGCAAACACAATAGGCATAAAGAAAAAAATATTGGGGATACTATCCATTTCACCAATTTATTTGATCGTTTATGGAGTGCTAGGAATAATTGATGTAACTAAACTTCTTCCATCCACGTATCTAATTAAGGTTCTAGAGATCAACCTAATCATCTCAACCCTTTTCCTGTCTTCATGGGGATATGTAACAAGAAGTGCCTACAGCACCTATGGACTAAATGTCGAGATCCTACGAAACAACAAAAGAGTGTACGAAGTTATTATAGGATGGCCTTGCTCGGGTATAACAGGACTCTTCCTATATCTAGTTTTTATGACTACGAGTTACACCTTATTGAAGTATAGAAAAGGTAAAAGTCACTCGGCTAGACCATTAATTCTTATCGCACTGGGAGCAATAGGAGCCATCTTACTAAATGGGGCTAGAATAGCTATGATAATATACTTAGCCATCAACTACTCAGTAAATGCTAGTGAATTGTTCCATAGCTCAATCTATGACGTGATATATTGGATATATGTGGTATTTATGATATGGTTATTAAAGAGGATTTACGATGCTACTTGATCCTAACTTCGATGAAGACTTCCTCAGGCACCCTTAATCTAATAAGATGTCTCATTGTCCTCTCATTCTGCTCAATATCTATTAGCCGCTTATGAAGACGTAATTCAAATTTGTCCCAAGTCTCTGATCCTTGGCCACACGGGCTTCTTCTAGTAGGTATAACCACTCTCTTGGTTGGTAAATATACGGGGCCAGAATATTTAGCCCCGGTAGTTTCCACAATCTCTTTAATCTGATTTACAAATTCATCCAGTATTTTATGGTTCGTGCTCACCAGAATTATCCTTGTACGTAACTCCCTTGACATCAATGGCACCCTCGTATTCAATATGAAACTAGAGGTATTATATTAATTTTTGGGGGTACATAAATATTAATAAAAAGGATTAAACGAACCAAATCCTAAATATAAAGTTGAAAGTAAAAAGCTTACTTCTTTATCTTAACTTCAGCCTTCTTAGTGATCTCTTTGACGACACCAGCAGCGATTGTTGTACCCATGTCTCGTATAGCGAATCTACCTACCTCTGGGAACTGTTTAAACTCTTCTAGCGAAACTGGCCTCAGTGGCTTGAATCGGACTAGAGCTGCATCACCCGTCTTGAGGAAGCTCGGATGCTCCTCCACAACCTCACCAGTCCTTGGATTTATCTTAGCCAATAACTCGATGAATGTAACTGCTATCTGAGCTGTATGGACGTGCATTACAGGAGTATATCCTTGACCTATTGCAGTTGGATGATGTATAACGAATATCTGGCCGATGAACTCTTCTGCAACGGTCGGTGGATTATCTAGATGCCCTACAACATCTCCCCTACGAATATCTTTCCTCGATACACCCTTGACGTTGAAACCGATGTTGTCACCTGCTTCAGCCTCATTTAGAGGCCTGTGATGCATCTCAATAGACTTTACCTCACCGACTAAACCTGGAGGCATAAAGACGACGGTGTCGCCTACTTTAAGCCTACCAGTCTCGATTCTACCAACAGGAACTGTACCTACACCAGTAATTGTGTATACATCCTGGATGGGCAGTCTCAAAGGTTTGTCAACCGGCTTTGGAGGTACCTCGAACTCATCCAACGCCTCAATTAGAGTCGGACCATCATACCAAGGCATATGTTCAGATTTCTTAGTGACATTGTCACCTGTCCATGCGGACACAGGGATAAAGCGGATCTTGTCGACTTTGAATCCTAGCTGTCTTAGTAGGCGGCTAACCTCATTCTTAATCTCCTCGTACCTTTCTTTACTCCAGTTAACACTAGGATCATCCATCTTGTTAATGGCTACAACGATCTGATCAACACCAAGTATCTTCAATAAAGATGCATGCTCTCTAGTCTGTCCACCCGGGGAGATTCCTGCTTCGAATTCACCAGTCCTCGCTGATACAACAAGAATGGCTACATCAGCCTCGCTGGCACCAGTAATCATGTTTTTAATGAAATCTCTGTGGCCTGGTGCATCTATCAATGTATACTCGTAACGTTTCGTCTCAAACCTATAGAATGATAGGTCTATTGTAAGTCCTCTCTCCCTCTCTTCCTTAAGTTTATCCATGACCCAAGCATACTTGAAGGACTCCTTACCTAGCTTCTTAGCCTCTTCCTCATACTGTCTAATCACTCTCTCATCGATGAAACCTGCTTCATATAATAGTCTACCCATTAGTGTTGATTTACCGTGGTCTACGTGTCCTACTGTTACCAGATTCATGTGGGGTTTTTCCTTAACCATAGTCAATACACCCTCCGTTAAGACTACTTAACAAATATAACAAGATACTTATAAATACTATTACACCAGCTATTTAAATGTATAATATAAAAAGAATTTATCTCGATGAGTATGCTATCCTCTCAATCTCGATTCTCTTACTTATAGCATAGCTAGCTGGATCACTTCTACTAGCTAAAATAATCTCTCTTGCCAATGCTTCTTCAATTGATAGACGGCTGTTTCTAGCAGCGTTTTTAGCGCCCTCAACAATATTCCGGAGTGCGACGTCAATCCTTCTTAATGGACTGACATCTACAGATACATTATATGCGGCACCACCATATGCGATGGTAGTGACGTCCTCACACGGCCCCGCATTTTCAATGGCATATACCAACAACTGAATTGGATTCTCACCAGTCTCAAGTTCAATTATCCTGAAAGCTGTCTTAACAACATTAATTGCATGAGCCTTTTTGCCACCCATCTTACCGGGTCGCATTAGTTTATTAACAAGGCGTTCAACAATATTTACTCTAGCTTTATAAAACTTCTTTTTTTCGTGGCGTCCACCACTCCAAGGAACCAGAACAGGTTTGAGAGAGATATATTTCTCCAAACTAATGTCTCTAACTTTAACATCCTTAAATGAATAACGTCCAAATAATTTTAATTCGACACCAATCTCCCTCCTACTTCTACTCGACATATTTTTACACCCTCATCTCTTAGGCTTCTTAACCTTACCAGTTATTAATAAATTAAGTGGGACCCCATTAACTAGAAAGACTTTGTATCTCACGCCGGGAAGATCACCCATGGCCCTACCTTGCGATCCACCTATCCCCTCAATCATAACTTCATCATGCTCATCAACTACATTCAATGCACCGTCACCAGGTAAGAACGCAGTAACCTGCTTACCATTTTTAACCAGCTGAACACGCACACACTTCCTTAAAGCAGAGTTAGGCTGCTTAGATTCGATACCCACCTTTTCAAGGACTATGGCCCTAGCCATCGGCGCTCCTTCCAAGGGATCAACTTTCTCATCAAGCCTCAACATTCTCCTTCTATATTCCACATCACTCCATCTAAATTTCTGTCTCTTCCTCCTCAACTTCCTAGCTGCGAATAGGCCACGGGGACTCTTCCTACCCATTATCCATCCAACCCCTTAACACAACATTACATACAATACTAATATTAATTTTTATGGAAAACTTACACCTAATTAGAGAAACTACTCCTTTATATAAATTTTCACACTACTTAATCAGGATGCTCTTCACATTAAATAGACTTTTGGCTAACTCCCTACCAATCCTAGCCCTAACTCCATTTCTACCAATAATAATACCTCTTTTACTTGGAGAAGCCAATATAACAACAAATCTCGAACCATCCTTTAGATTCTTAACTTGGACGACATCCCCCTTAGACAAGTTAAAAAAACTTCTTATGAAATTCTCCAATACACCATCGTAAAACGAGATATGTACTCTCTTACCGATATATTTACTAAGCTCCTGAGCAAGATTAGCAATAACCTTCCTAGTATTCACACCATTATGACGTATACCAAGCATCTTCATCGAGTTAACAACCAACTTAAAGTAATCCTTCTTGTCTACCACAAAAAAGACATTATCTCCTGAAACTCTGCAAGCCATGGGGAAGACGTCTGTCAAACTCTCAAATAGACTCATTAGAGATAACTCCGCATTATTCAATCTCATACCATTACTCATATAAGTCCTCCTCGCTCAAAGCAGCATTACCAAAATCTAAGATAGCTAATACGGATACAGAATGCGGACGCCCACATAGGTCAGCCAACTCCATATTAGTTCTCCTAGAAAATATAATAGGTATTTTCAAGCCTTTTTTATTAATAATTTCATTCAAATTGTGAAGAAAGTTTGGTGGGGGGTTTCTGGATACAACTACTGCCTTAACTTTATCTGGTGTGTTCTCCAAAGCCCATAGTACATAGGTAGCGCCGTACATTATCTTACCGCTCCTAGCAATTATTGGAATATTACTCTCCACTTTCTTTACTATTTCCGCCCTCATTACCACCACCTATATTCATATAAATTTCTACAGAGCCTGTACCAGAGGGTATCCTAGACCCTACAATTATGTTTTCAGTTGGACCTCTTAAATAATCCTTTTCACCACCGACGGCAGCCTCGACCAACACAGGAACCGTTATTTCGAAAGCAGCTTTAGCCAATACACTATCCCTAACAGCAACTATTCCGTATCTACCAGCCTGTTTAACCACACCATCTCTAGTCATCATATCAGCAACCAACATGACATGTCTATAATCTACGTCGAGACCTTGCTCCTCCAACACATCTTTTATCTCCTCGATTATCGCTTGTCTAGCCGCCTCGATGCCCAGTGTCCTATAAATCTCCATAATATCGTTTGTAGTTGTTCTCGTCGGATCAACGCCTTCAACCATCAATACTTCCTTGAGGCTGGACCCAGCTGTATAGATTATCCACTCTTCTTTACCAAGCTCCTCATTATAGACTTTCTCTAGAGTGACCCTAACTATACCCGGTACACCTGCAATATGCCTCTTCAAGAACCTATTCATAGCTCTCTTTAAGCCGTCAAGATCCTTATTCGGAAGCCTAATAATTAATAAATCTTCCTCAACATCACAGGAGTATCTCCTACTGAAAATCTTCTTTATGTCGTTTGGTGTCATACCTAGTTTATTCAATTCATTTAGGTCTAGCCTAAATATGATAGACTTGTTAATAATGTCAATAGTTGATTCAGTTACCACGTCACTTAGGAATGTGGCCTTAATCCTATTAGCAACCTTCTCAGCGAGCTCCTGAGAATCTCTGTAACCCTCTTTCAGGTAAATAGTCATCCGAGGCGTTGATGGCGTTCTCCTCGCATCAACAATCTCAATAATACGTGGAAGACCTATAGTAACGTCCTTCTCCTTTACACCCGCATAGTGGAATGTCCTCAACGTCATCTGAGTTCCTGGCTCACCTATTGATTGGGCAGCTATAACACCAACGGCGGCACCAGGATCAACCTTGGCTTTCCTAAAGTTAATAACAGCCTGCCTTATAGACTCCCTAACAACTTTTTTATTAGCCTTCTTCTCGATCAAGGTTTTACGAAGTTCCTCAAATAGAGTTAATGGAATCTCATTCTTAACCTTAGCCAACAACTTATCTATATATTTGATATCAGCTGGTTCACCACCCGGATACAATAATTTAATGGAATCGACCAGCCTCTCCACATTAACAGGTTTACCGTGATCACTCCTATCAGGACTAACCGCGTCCTCACCATATACAAACTGGACAATCTTCCCATCTGATGTTCTCACAACGAAATCATGGTCAACACGTAAGTGATCAAGTGAATATACTAGCCGCCTATATAGATATCCGCTCTGCTGAGTCTTTACAGCGGTATCCATCAGACCTTCTCTTCCACCCATGCTGTGGAAGAAGAATTCAACTGGATGTAGACCACTATAGAAGCTACTTATAACGAAGCCCCTAGCCTTCGCTCCCACATCACCCTCCTCGAAAGTGGAAAGTGTTCTATCTCCATATCCCCTCATAATACGTTTACCACGTATAGTCTGCTGACCAAGCATAGCTGTCAACTGTGCAACATTGATTTCTTGGCCCCTAGCACCACTGGTGGTCATTATGTATAGCGGATTATCTTTACTCAATGCCTCTAGAGCAAGTTCACCAGCCTTGGTCCTAGCTTGTGCAAGAATCTCATGTATCTTCTGCTCTAAACTTTCCTCAGCCGATAGGCCTTTAATTAGCTCCAATTCACCACGTTTATACTTCTCAATGACCTCGTCAACCTTCTTTACGGCCTCCTCCTCAACCTTCTTAATCTTCTTAAGCACACTAGCAGGGAGCTTCAAGTCGGCTATACCGATGGAGAAACCTCTCCTCGCTAGATAATTATCCAATATTCTAGTTAAGTTAGTGATAAAGAACCCACCAAACTCATTTCCATACTCTCTAACGAGCCTATGGAGAACCGTATCTACCTCCTCAGCACCAATTGAGTTCTTATCTATTACACCCTTAATCAACCGACCTTGTTTAATAATCACATCCTCATCAGTTCGAGATTTCAACGAGTATGTGAATGTATCAGGAATAAGTAGACTAAATATGTCTTTACCATTCCTCTCCGACTTACTTAACTCTAGCAATAAGTCATACTTGTCAATCTTATCGAAGAGGGCAACAAAGTTATAGAATTCATCCTTGGGAATACTACCTTCATAACCAGTAAGTAAAAATGCAGAGGTAATATGATCCTTACCAAACCCAATTATGGGCGCACCGTATCTCGGGCTAATAATCTGATTCTGAACAAGCATTAAAGTATAGGCCTCCGCTGCAGCTTCATCATTCTGTAGCGCATGCATATTCATCTCGTCGCCATCGAAGTCAGCGTTGTATGGTGGACATACAGCGAGGTGCAACCTAAATGTTCTGTAGGGGAGGACTCTAGCCTTATGAGCCATAATAGACATTCTGTGTAAAGATGGCTGTCTATTGAATAATACTATATCACCGTTGTCCAAGTGCCTCTCAACAATATCTCCGATTTCCAAGTTATTAGCGACAAATTCTCTATCAGCATACTTCAAGAATAATCTAGCACCACCCTTGCTTGTTTTAATGACATAATTTGCACCAGGATGGATGTCAGGTCCGTTTAAAACATATTTTCTTAATTTATCTATGTTGTATGGCGTTACTAAAACTTTGACAGTAAGTTTCTTGGCCACGTCCACAGGCACACCAACTTCATTTATATTTAAATTAGAATCAGGAGATATCACCGTTCTAGCTGAATAGTCAACCCTTTTACCAATCAAGTTATTCCTAAATCGTCCTTCCTTACCAGAGAGTCTCTGGGCCAGAGTCTTAAGCCTCCTAGCGCCTCGGTGGGTTGAGGGGGGAATACCGGGGAGTTCATTATTCATATACGTGGCAACATGCATCTGCAATGCGTCATAATCATTTTTAATGGCCATGGCCACTGATCCAGCGGCCTTATCCCTTCTAATCTTAGAGTTAATTTTAACTATATCAGCTAGTTTATGGGTAAGGTCATCTTCACTTCTTTCACCAGTCTCCAATTGTATATAGGGTCTGATGGTTAGCGGAGGAACAGGCAGAACAGTCATAATAAGCCATTCTGGCCTAGTGGCCTCAGGATTCAAACCATAAAGAATTAAATCCTCGTCAGGAATTCTCTCAAAAATATCCCTAATTTCATTTGGGGGCAATTCTACTTTAGTACCTTCTTCCTCCTTATAATATTTGTAAGGCTTCTCCCACTTTATCTTCACATTTTCCTTTCCACAATGAGGGCAGACTGGAAAAGAGTATGCCTCTTTAATAACCTTCTTAATGAACTTCTTATACCTATCGGGCATCTTTTCCTTCAGGAATTTCGCTCTCTTCCTATAAAGCTCCACTTTCTCATCAGGCAACTTGATCCTTCCACAGTTATGACAAGCACCCCGGAGTATATTGTATATATAACTAGAGAACAATACATTGACTACAGGCATAGCTAACTCAATGTGACCAAAGTGGCCTGGACAATAGTCCCTTGGATTACCGCATATAGGGCAGTAACTCCCAGGGTCGGGGGAGCCGAAACGAGGGTCAAGTATACCGTTTGCGACAGGGTTTCCTACCTCATCTAGATAAGTATCACTAGTTACCTCGACCACAGACATGTTTCTAATCATCTGGGGGGACAATATCCCAAATTCAATACTATCAATTTTATACTTTTTAGCTTCTTCCATCAACATCTTTAACTCGCTAGATATTCTGAGAGACATCTTTAAACCACCTCTTTAACCTTCAATTTGGGATATATACCCATACTCTTCAGTTCATCCAGAAGCACCTTGAATGCATAAGCAACGTTAACTGGAATTACATTAGCATTATCACCATGAACAGGACAAACCAGCTTCCTCTCCCTACTATCGTAATACCCTTCTAAACCACATCTCTCACATACAAATATAGTTGTCTTGTCTGAAGCATCCAGAAGCCTTTCTTTAATAATAGATGAAGCGCCATAAGCCACGAATACATCCTTCTCCATGTCACCTATACGCAGACCGCCGTCCCTAGATCTACCTTCAGTTGGCTGCCTAGTTAGTATCTGGACCGGGCCATGAGCCCTTGCATGCATTTTATCAGCGACCATGTGATGCAACTTCTGGTAATATACAATTCCAATAAATATTTCCGCCTTGAACTTCCTACCTGTCCTACCATCGTACATAACTTCCGTGCCCATAGGCTCGAAACCCATACTCTTTAGTAATTCAGCTAGATCTTCATAATTATGTGAGACAAAAGGCGAGCCATCCACAAATCTCCCCGCCAAGGCACCATATTTACCAGCTATCGATTCCAAGAACTGCCCCACAGTCATTCTAGACGGGAATGCATGGGGATTAATTAAGAGGTCTGGAATAATTCCATCGGCAGTATAAGGCATATCTTCTGGATCCGCGAGGAGGCCTATAACACCCTTCTGCCCATGCCTAGATGCCACTTTATCCCCTAGTTCAGGAATTCTGTGTTCCCTAACCCTAACTATAGCCGTTAACTCACCATCGCTATTTATCGTCAATATGACCTTATCAACCTTACCACTGAACTGATCTAGTGTTTTGGAGTAATCCCTCCTAACTTCGATGAATCTAGACTCCCTATATTCGCCCAAGAAACGCGGGGGTCCCGTTTTACCTATAACGGCATCACCATGATTCAACTCTGCCTCTAAATAAGGTAATCCATCCTCCTCCAACGCCCTATATGCATCCTCACCAATATAGTTCTTTACCGAGGGATCAGGTATCTCAAATCTATCGTGAACACCGCCCGAATGTATCTTGGCGGAAGATTCATATGATTTATAGAAGAAGGATCTTAGAAGCCCCCTATCTACGGCCGCCCTATTGATTACCACAGCATCCTCCATATTATAACTTTCATATGATAGAATAGCGACTACAAGATTCTGACCAATTGGAACCTTATTTAAGCCTATAATATTTGACAATCTAGTTTGTACAATAGGTATTTGTGGATATTCCAGTAAATGTGTCCTCGTATCCATCCTAAACCTAAAGTTCTTATATGGTACACCAAGAGCTTGTTTAGCCATAGCGGCCTCATAAGAATTCCTCGGAGACTGGTTATGCTCGGCATAAGGAATAAAGGAAGCGGTTATACCGAAGAATGTATATGGAGATAGCTCCAAATGAGTGTGTTTCTCGGTAAGTTCATGTACAAAGAATGCTGTTAAGACATTAAACTCCTCATTTGCATCAATCAACTCTATGATACCCATCTTAAGAAGATCTCTAAACTTAAGCTTACCTTCCTTAACCAACTTAATATGCTCTTTAGTCAGTAAAGGCTTACCATCCACAACCCTAATAAGAGGTCTCATAACCCTAGCCGCACTAGAATCCACATAAATCTCCGGAACCAATTTATCAGAATCCACATGTCTAACAGTAACACTTACCGTGGGGGCGATCTCACCTCTCCTCCTATATCCCCTAAGCTTTTCGGCAAACTCAACTGGATTCGGCACAAAGCCAACAAACTCACCATTCAAGAAGACTCGTGCATAACTCTCCCAAGCCTCATCAGGGGCATTCTCGACCGGTATCAAACCTTCACGCATCATGATAGTACGCAATATCTCAGCTGGATACTCATTAGAGACTACAGCTGAAAGGGCTAGATTCTTAACCAACCCGATATTCTGGCCCTCCGGGCTCTCCACAGGACAGATCCTACCTAAATGGGATGCATGTACCTCCCTAGCCTCAAACTGGGGTCTACTCCTACTTAAGGGCGACTGTACACGCCTCAGATGGCTTAGAGAAGATAGGTAGTTAGTTCTATCAAGCATCTGAGTAACTCCAGTTGTCCTTTGCGTCCAAGTACCTGTAGCCAATGCATAACTAAATCTTCTAGTAATCTTGCTCGACCTAACAAAGTATGATAAAGACACTTTTTGGGAATAGATATAGTTCTTAGTTAAGTTATATTGTAAATCCTTAAGCAATGACTTGAATGCTTTAGAAAAGATTTGGCCCAACAGAGGCCCAGCAAGCCTTAATCGTTTATTAGCATAATGATCTCTGTCATCAGGTTTCCTTCTTCCAAGCTTTAGCTCGATAGCGCGTCTAACCATCTCAGCAAGCAAATAAGCCTTCCTTATTCTATACTGGGGTCCTATACCGACATGCGGGAATAAATACTTATCTAGAATATGCTTAGCACGATTAACCCTTCTATCCAATGGCTGCTGATAAATCTGTGTCCTATTACCTATATAAATTAGTGCCTCCTCCTGCGTAGATATGGAAGAAAACTTTTCCAAAACAGGAGCTAGCTCCTCAATTATCTCTGGGTCCCTAGAAACAGCCTTGGCGATATCCTCGTCGCCTACGACTCCCAAAGCCTTCATAACAATGGGGAATGGAATATCGGCAATCAAGAAGGGAATCTTAACCAGAATATTATTCTTCTTTAAGGTAACGGTAACATGGTTCCTCAACGATCCTTTAACAGACAGGATCATCGATGTATAAACCTCGGTACCTGACACAGTCTCCTTCTGAGTAATAATATTATTTGAAGCAAGGTCTTCCAATGCAACAATAGCACGTTCACTACCATTTATTATAAAATATCCTCCGGGGTCATCAGGGTCTTCACCCATCTCAATTAGTTCTTCTCTAGACTTCCCATACAAAACACATATCCTAGACTTAACCATCACAGGAATACGACCCAATTCAATGGGCCTCGGCTCCTCCTCCACAATGTCGCCACGCTTAATCCTTACCCTAGCCATGACGGGAGCCATATAAGTATAGCCCCTCAACCTACATACAGCAGGAGTATATCCACGGGATTCATCAAACGTGGATCCATCTACCTCGGTAGCCTGCGGTTTATCAACCCATACATCAACAAACTCGTATATCACTTCACCATTAGGAGTTAGTATTCGTATGGTTTTATTCTCCTCAACGATCTCCTTCAAACCTTTCTCTATAAACTCATTGTATGAGTCTATATGTTGCTTAGTGAGGCCAAACTCATCAATCATAGCTTTAACGATAGGCCATGTATCATAATCAATCTCTTTACCAACAAGATACTTATTCACATCTATAGCCCTAACCACTTTACTTCACCACCAACCGATAATAAACGGCTACACCAGCCGTAGGACTCCTCCTAATAATCTTAATAACATCACCAGGCTTAGCTCCAATAGCCTTAACAACAGGATCACTAGCAAGGATGTAAGGTAGCTTATACGGATCCCCCCCAGCATACTTCATAATAACTTCTTTCTTCTCCTCCTCACTTAGGATTATATGCTCCGGAACTAGCCTATGCTTCAACAAAATCTCATTAAAAGCTTCTTCATTATTTGACTTAGATGATTTCTTCTTCAGTATAACCACCCTAAGAACATCTATATATACACACCCATAAACCCTTCTCCACCAATATACTCATAAGGAATAATATAAATTTTTCCCCGTCAATTAGCAAATTTAACCACTACTTAAATATAAAGATTTACACAAATGACCACACAATAAAGGCCCCTCGGGGAGATCAGATCCTTATTAGGAAAAGTAGGTGAGATATTTATAGCCCCGCCCGGATTCGAACCGGGGTCACCGGCTCTCCTCGCCAAGGGCTCCAAAGGCCGGCATCCTTGGCCGCTAGACGACGGGGCTCTACCCACTATTTGAATCCACCTAGATTAATTATAAATTTTAATATGGTCTATATACTGATTTTAGAGACTAGAGTCTTAAACTCCAATAACAACTGCTTTCTCCTCTCCACATACTCTTGAGGCGATATCTTACGGCTCTTAAATTCGTTCTCAAGCTTTCTCAGCATATCCCATTTATCCATGAGTTCATCAATGAGATTAAGCTCTCTCTCAATAACTGGATTGTCTTTACCTATCTTTCTCAGAATATTTCTACTTTCACTGGCCTCCCTTAATTCAGTCTTTAGACGTCTAAGCAAATTATTTCTCTTAGCTACATATTCCTTACTCTTAATTTCCCTAGATAGATAAAGATCCTCCAAAGAAATCAGCTCATTCATCGTATCTATAAACTTAGAGACCTTTTCCAAATATTTCGTCAACTCCGGTGGCAATCGGCCTACAGCGTGATATGTTACAAAGCTGTATACCGAGTAAGATATACCAACTAATGCGATAATGAACAGTGAAACACCAACAACAGGCT
>JALTTZ010000002.1:529-1949 GCA_027047855.1 Nitrososphaeria archaeon | reverse complement strand
CATTATTAGCCCGATCATAGATTACTATTTCTAGCTTGCCATCACCATCTAAATCACCTAAGACAGGAAAAACACGATCGAGATTATTAACAGAGTGATAACTCCAAAGCAAAGAACCGTCTTCACCATTAAGAACATAAACGTAGTAGCCGAAACCACCAATTACTACCTCGAGTCTGCCATCACCATCCAAGTCACCAATAGTTGGAGAGGATAACATACTTGAGAGATAAAAATCCATCTCTTTCATCCAAAGTAATGAACCATCCTCACCGTTAAATACATAAAGATACCCCCCGAGTCCTTCCATTATTACTACTTCTAGCTTGCCATCACCATCCAAGTCACCTAAGGCGGGAGATGAAGTCGTATAGTGACCTATGGAGCTATACCATTCTAGTTTTCCCATCTTCCCTAAGCTATATACATTTTTCCTCTCTATGTCTAGAAAATAAACCGAAGTCACCAAACCAATCAAAATCAAAGCAAGTAAAATAAATGGGGTTTTTCCCCTCACTAAAAACACCTATCACAATTAATAAGGAGGCATTGGTGGTATAGACGGGGTACCTTCGAAGACAACTTTGTAAAGGATATCCGACTCCTTAAAAACTAGGTGCATACCATACTTTCCTGCAACTAGCTTCGCAATAATGATATATGTTTCCATACTGGATGAAGATCTCCACAACCTTAAGCTACCTCGGTACTCAATGACACCAGAGCTGCGATCCTTAGAACTAATATCTAGAAAACCACTAGAAATGAACCTCAAAGAACCATCGTCAATAACTCTGTAAACATAATATTTAACGCTAAAAATGCTACTCAACTTACTTGTTATGCTGTCCCAAACATCGCTTATCTTAGAGATCATCACTTTAGCCCTCAAATCAAGGTTAACACTATCCCCATTCGTATATACCTCTTGTTCTAAAACATCTAATAGAGATATAGCCCCAGCCAATACCGCTGAATCATGAACATCTATACAACCATACCCATTGTATTTATCCCAAACCAAATTCGTAAGTTTGTCTACATTAGGCAGGGGTGCACTGTCACCAACTACATTCTCACTCCCATACATTATGGCTCTATATGCTATATCGGCCACTCTACTTCTTGTATCATCGTTGGCTAAAGGGTTCGCACCTAAAACATCATTAAATAAGTATGCTGTCATCTGTAGAGCTGTGATATAAGATAAGGCTGCTAGTGGGGCGGAGAAGCTTGTACCACTTACCATCACATATGCTGTGTCAAAGGTCTCCACCATATAGCCTGGCATTGAGAATTTAACTGCCCTGCTGTACCTCGTGTTACCTTCTGCATTATAGTTTGAGAATGAAGTCTTCTGCCCCCTCCTGTAGCCCTTCTCCACCTCGAAGTCATAGATAGCCCCCACCAGGTACATGTA
>JALTTZ010000002.1:0-519 GCA_027047855.1 Nitrososphaeria archaeon | reverse complement strand
TGCCATCTATCGGTGTGTTAGTGTTCCCAGCTGCCGCGAAGAATCGTGAACCCCTATTATATAGTGATTTTAAAGTATCTTCAAGTTCAGAAATCTCCTCCCAACTTATCCCTATATCAATGGATATTGAGAATATATAGAACCTCTTGTCAATGCGATCATCGTAGTAAACATTTTGTTTAGAGCCTGGTCTCTTCCAGCAAATATTCCCTGAGCTTATTAAATTAAAGGCCTTCTTCAGGATCTTATATGTATCGATTAACCCTATGGCGGCAACTAGGAGTATCGGTAGGTTTGGATACATACTTTTAAGCATATAAATAATATCGCTTGGATGGTCATCCATATCCGTTGAACGAATATTACCCCTGTTTTCATAGGTGTATATTTCTGGTTGACTTGAAGTCGATCTAACTATTGCCACTGTTATGGTTCTCGCTGCATATTGCCCATATTTTAAAGCTATCTTATACCAGGTCTCCTTGTATATAGTCCCAAAATCTATCACCACTAATACAA
>JALTTZ010000001.1 GCA_027047855.1 Nitrososphaeria archaeon | reverse complement strand
TGTATATGCTGGTTATTTGGATGTAGGGGGCTGCCTCAGGCCTGTTTATTATGTAGGTGGCGAATATTTCGGGGTTTGTGAATAGGATTAGGGTCAGGATCGAGCCGGTGGCCAGTTGGAAGAGGAGGGCCTTCTTCACCAGACTTCTTATCTTGCCGTAATTTCCTTTGCGCTGGTATTCGGAGAGGTATTTCACTATGCCTACGTTTAGCCCGAAGTTGGTACCTATGAGTAGTAGTGAGGAGGGGGTTAGGCTTAGGCTGTATAGCCCATAGTCCGCTGGCCCCAGTAGCCTCCCGAAAAGTATTGATGCTAGTGCGGTTAGTAGGGTTGAGAGGGTGGTTCCGAGGAATAGGTATACGCTTCCCCTTACCGATGACTGCGCTATTTCTTCAGCTATGTCCAATGTTTTTCACCGGGGTTGGGTGTATTAAAAATATTTTTTCTTGTTTTTGTTTTTAAATGGGTTTTTGTGTGAGGAATTTCCAGAAGGGTGTTATGTTGATTCTTATGTTGGGTTTTTGGATGGTTTCTTCGGTGTCCCAAGTTATTATTGTTGCTTCCTTGACCCTAATTTCCTCCGCCGCGCGGGCAACCTTCTTTATATGCTCCTCATCAGGTTCGTATGCCACCTCAATGATCCTCAACTTGTTGCCTGTTTTTATTAGGAAGTCGATCTCGGCCCCGCCCCTAGTCTCGTAGTAGAAGATGTCTCTGTTGGGTTCGTAGCCATTCTTGACGAACTCTAGGAGGACCGTGTTCTCAAGTGCTTTAGAGAAGCTTTTTTCGACAAGGTAACTGTAGAGCCCCGGGTCAGCCAGATATGCTTTCGGCATCGTTAACTCGCTCTTCCTTAGTCCGCCTGTGTATTTTCTTAGGAGGAAGACCATCGATACGTCCTCGAGTATCCTTATGAAGTTGTAGACTGTTTTCTTGGAGACGTTTAGGCCTTGGGATTTTATTGTGTTGAAGAATTTGTGTGTGGAGAATTTGCTGCAGTTTGAGTCTATAATATTTTTTATGAGGAGCTCAAGGACGTATCTGTTCCTTATCCCATATCTCTCTATTATGTCTCTGTATATTAATATGTCTAGGTAGTCTCGGAAGAAGTCCCTCGGATTTATCTTGCCCAATACTATATCGGGGAACTGTGAATAGATGTTTATACCTATTATATGTTTCAGTTTCGAGATATCGTATGAGGATAAGGGGCGGTTTGTATCCAGCCCATTTACGTGGAATATTTCTTGGAAGTTGAAGGGATAAATCTTTACGGTGGACGCCCTCCCCCTCAGCTGTGTAGCAATCTCCTTGGAGAGGAGCTTAGACGAACTCCCAGTGACAACTAGGATATACCTCTTCCTCTCATAGAGGGAATATAATTGCCTCTCCCAGTCCCCAAGGGCCTGTATCTCATCAAGGAATATGTATTTAGGCAGAACCCCATATACCTCTTGATGATATAGAGGTAATTCCATTATGTTTACATGGTCCAGGAATTCCTCGAGATTGATGAATACGAAATCTTGTTTGGGAATATTTAGGGATTTTATTAGATGATATAGGAAGTATGTTTTCCCGGCTCGCCTTGGCCCGACAACTGCTGTAATAAAATCTTTGGATAATTGGTGTGAGACCCTCCTCGGGAAAACCTCAACCGCATCGATATCCTCCTTCCTATCTATTAGATAACTTTTTATATCCATATTAATCTATATAGGGGGAAACTTTTTATTAATCTTTCCTCCTATAGGGGGCAATTTTTTAGCATTATGTATTATATAGGGTTGCTCAGTAACTGATAATGTTTATAGGTGTGTATATGCACTTGGATATTCGGGATGGGATATGAGAGTAAAGACTATAACCATCTCTTTGGAAGCTTATGAGGCGCTTCTCAGGGAGAAGAGGCCTGGGGAAAGTTTCTCAGACGTAATACTTAGGCTTGTTAAG